>JAKJDB010000319.1 GCA_022706175.1 Candidatus Zhuqueibacterota bacterium
CAGTGGCGGTCAATTTAACCGTTTTTTTTTCCACCATGACCAGCCGGTTGGCCAGGTCCACTTGCAGCGATCCGCTACGGAAGACTCCGGCCTCTGCCTCAGGGAGTGCATGGCGCAGTGCCACACGGATGCGCGCGGCCAGTTCATTGGCGCTGAAAGGCTTGGTGAGATAATCGTCTGCGCCGGCGTCGAGCAGGGCGATCTTGTCTTTCTCTGCATCGCGGACCGAAAGCACGATCACTGGAGTTTGCGACCACTCGCGAAGATCGCGAAGAATGGCCAGGCCATCCCGGTCCGGCAGGCCCAGGTCGAGGATGATGATGTCCGGCCGGACCATAGTAACCTGCACCAAGCCGTCTTGGCCGGTGCTCGCTTCGCTGACTTGAAATCCCTGTGCTTCCAAACTGATCCGCAAAAACCGGCGGATTTGGATTTCGTCATCAATGACCAGTATTTTGATCGAGCTCATTTGGGGGGGCTTTCAAGATGGGGGTCATGGTTTCAACCGGTATCTGGATGGTGACGCACAACCCGCTGCCGGGCGCATTGGCCGCCGTAATGGTTCCGTGCATGCTTTCAATCATTCCCTTGGAGATCGAAAGACCGAGCCCGGTCCCCTCGGAGCTAGTGCCGGCGACGCGGAAAAATTTTTCAAAGAGATGCGGAAGCGCGTTCTCAGGAATGCCGACGCCCTGATCCAGCACGGTCAGGTGCAGCTGCGAATCCACCAGTCGGGCGCTGATCTCGATGCTGCTCTCTGCCGGGGTATACCGGATAGCATTCTGAATGATGTGAGCAAGGGCTTGTTCGAGCAACCCCGGATCGATGAAGATCAGCGGCATGTGATCCATAACGTTGAACTCAAGAGAATGTGATGAGATGTCTGGTTCGAAACGTCGGTAGAGTGCGCTGAAAACATCGCCGATTTCGCACCATTCCAACTTGGGATGGATCCGGCCAGAGTCGAGCCGGGACATGTCCAGCAGGTTTTCCACCAGCTGATGCAGTCGGCTGGCCGCCCTCTGGATTTCTTTTAGCAGTTCATGTCGGCTTGGCTCCGGGAGCGAAAGGGCAGCGTCTGTAAGAGTTTCGATCGCCCCGGAAATGACTGAAAGCGGCGTACGGAATTCGTGTGAGACCGCGTTCAACAGAGTTTTGTAGAGTTTCTCGGACGTTTCTGCCAATTTTACTTGGTGGCGATGTTCATTGAAGCGCTCCCGTTCGATGGCCGCGGCGATTTGACTGCAGAAATTGGCCAGAAGCGATTCCTCATCAACAGTAAAAACGGTCTCCTGTGGAAGCTGAATGCCGATGACGCCATAAACACCGCGTGAAGTAGCCAGAGGCTCATAATGGCCATGGGCCTGTGGCAGATTCGGTGTGAATCGGCCGGCCGGTTTGCGGTTCTGCGCAACCCATTTTGCCACCGAGCTTTCCTTTTCATCTGGAATCCAGTATGGTCCTCGACCGCTTTCTTTTTTTCCCTGCGCTCGCGGTTCCTTGCCTTCGTTTCCCTTTAGCTTGGTCCGGCATGGATCACCGGTCTGTAGAGTGAGTGCACCATTGAGCAGTAAAAATATCGCAACGTCCGTATTAAAGGTCCGGCTGATCTGTTCATCCGCGATTCCCAGAATCGTGATCAGGGAATCGGCTGAGGCCAACTGCTGGGACATGTTGTAAAGATCCCGCGCCCGTTTTTCCCGCTGACGGACAATTTCTTCTTTGCGCCGGATCTCAGTGGTGAGCGTTCCAGTGACGATCGCTATCAGAAAATAAAGGCAAAGGATGAGCACATCTTCGATCCGCCCTACGGAAAAGGTGTAGTGAGGCGGAATAAACATATAGTCCCAGAGCAAGGCACTTAGGGCGGCAGCGGCCAGGACCGGCCCCTGGCTGAATTTAAGGGAGAGCAGCGTGACGACAAAGAGCAGAAACATGGCCACTGCGAGATAGTTGATCTGCATGCTCAGGGCAAAGAGTATGGCTGTGGTCAATGCCACGGTCAGCATACTTTGGCCATACTCGAGCGCGCTGCCGGGCGGGTACGGGCGCGTCCGTCTGGGGGACACCTCCGCCTGCTGCGGCGTCCTCTCTCCGCGAACGACGTGGATATCGATTTGGCCGCTGCTGCGTATCAATTTCTCCACCAATGTCTCCCCAGCGAAGAAACGACGTACCCGCCCAACTGCGGGCTTGCCGACTACGATCTGGGTGACATTTTTTTGCCGGGCAACCTGCATCAGTCCGGTAGCGATATCCTCATGGTAAACCGTGATGATCTCTGCGCCCAGCTCCTGCGCCAGCCTCATATTCTGCATGAGCAGTTTCGTCTGCGCAGGTGTGAGTCTTGTCGAGGTCTCGATGTACGCGGCCACCCAGGTGCAGCCCAACGTGACGGCCATCCGCTTGGCCCAGCGGATCAACTGTGCAGAAAAGGGACTCCAGCTTAGACCCACCATCAGTCGGTGGCTGGATTTCCATGGCCCAGGAATATTTTCACTTTCCATCCAAGAACGCAGCTGCTGGTCAACATGCTCGGCCGTGAACCGTAAGGCCATTTCACGCAGGGCAATGAGGTTGCTCTGCTGGAAAAATCCTTTGGCCGCTCTGCGGGCTCCTTCAGGCACATAGACCTTGCCTTCAGACAGTCGTTTCAGCAGCTCCGATTCAGAGATGTCGATCAGGGCGATCTCATCCGCTAGCTCGAGAAGCGAATCGGGCACTGTCTCGCGGACGCGTACGCCGGTGATCTCCTCGACGGTGGTGGCGTAACTTTCAAGGTGTTGAATATTTAGGGTTGTGAAAACATCTATGCCGTGGTCGAGGAGTTCGAGGATGTCCTGGTACCGTTTAGGATGGCGGGCGCCTGGGACGTTGCTGTGCGCCATCTCATCAACGAGGAGGATCCCAGGCCGCCGCTGCAAAGCGGCATCCAGATTGAACTCGCTGAAATTTTTTTCGCGATACATGATGGGCAGCAATGGCACGCGTTCAAGTCCAGCAGCGAGCACTTCGGTCTCAGTGCGGCCATGGGATTCTATCAATCCGATGACGATGTCCCGGCCCTCGGCTTGCCGCAGCCGAGCCTCGCGCAGCATCGCAAAGGTTTTGCCCACTCCGGCGCACATTCCGAAAAACACTTTCAGCTTGCCCCGGTTGTGTTTGGCATCGGCTGCTTTGATTTTTTCCAACAGCGCGTCCGAATCGGGCCGGCCGGTGGACTCTTTTTTCATATTCATGCGGTTCAGGGTTGTTCCTGCTTTAAGGTACTGAATTCAGGAGTATTGTCCAAAATATAATTCAGATTGCAAACATTGACCCGAGGGGCGCTCCAGAGAGTCCTCCAGCTGCGCCGGGCCGAGCGGTCAATCAGTGCGTGTAACCGGACCTCTTCTGGTTTTGCCTTGCCGCGGTTGGCGATGATCCGCGCCACCTGCAGATGAGCGGCAGCAGGGGTAATATGCGGATCCAGGCCTGAGCCGGAGGCGCAGAGCATTTCGACCGGCACTTTTGCAGAAGCAGCCAGACCGTTTTCACTGATGAACCGGTCATGGCGCACGGCAAGCGAGTCCCGCCATGCGACGCTGGAAAGGGCCAGGTTGCTGGCAGAAGCGGGCAGGGTGTTCCAGCGGCAAGCGGAAGGACGAAAATGAAAATAGCCCGCTCCGGCGTTTCCGTAGGCCAGTAGACGCGAGGCGGTGATTCTGCCTTGTGAGACAAGCAACGAGCCGCCGGCCTGTTGTGGAAAAAAGAGGTGTGCCAACACAGTTACCGCTGTGGGATAAACGACGCCACACAGAAGGCTCAGAACCAGTAACATGCGCAGTGCAGCAATAAAAAGTTTGTGCAAGGTCATAAATTTCCTTTTAAACGAGCCCCAGAGCAGCCAAGAGTAGGTCTATGAGTTTGATGCAGATAAAGGGAATGATCAGACCGCCCAGGCCGTAAATGAGCAGATTGCGTTTGAGGATCTCCGAGGCAGAGGCAGGTTTACAATGGATGCCGCGAATGGCCAGCGGTATGAGGGCGATGATGATCAGTGCGTTAAAGATGACCGCGCTGAGAATCGCACTGGCTGGAGAATGAAGATGCATCAGATCCAGCATGGCAAGGGGACCGCGGCCGGTGGCGTCGGCATGGAGCGTTCCAAAGAGCGCCGGCAAGATGGCAAAATATTTTGCCACATCATTGGTGATGCTGAAGGTGGTCAGTGCGCCACGGGTCATCAGCAGCTGTTTGCCGATCTCGACGACATCGATCAGCTTGGTGGGGTTGCTGTCCAGATCGACCATGTTGCCTGCCTCGCGAGCCGCCTGGGTGCCCGAGTTCATGGCCACGCCGACATCCGCCTGGGCCAGGGCCGGAGCATCGTTCGTTCCATCGCCCATCATCGCCACCAGCCGGCCGCTCTGCTGTTCCTTCTTGATGTAGGCCATCTTGTCCTCGGGCGTGGCTTCGGCGATGTAGTCGTCCACACCGGCCTTC
>JAKJDB010000320.1 GCA_022706175.1 Candidatus Zhuqueibacterota bacterium
AGGGTTGACCGAGTACTCCGCGCTGGCGGTTGCCGGATACGGTGAAAAACTTGACCGGCGTACCCGCCTGGCCTTCAGCCGTAAAGGTGAGCGGTGAGCCTTGCAAACCTGAGCCGGCCACGGTAACCGTGTTGACGCCCACGGTTACGCCCAGCCTGAGCGTGGCGAAAGCATAGCCGGCCGAGTCAGAGGACACTCTTCTGGTCGTCTGGCCGGCCAGCGTTCCGCCGCCTGCGGCTACGACAAAATCCACCTGCTGGCCGGAAACCGGGTTGGAATAGGCGTCGACAATGCGCACGGTGAACGGCCGCGGCAAAGAACGGTTCACTTTGCCGATCTGGCTGTTGCCTGACACCTCGATCATCCGAAAAGCGCTGCCGGAGTTCGCACTGGCCTTGAACACCACCGGCGATCCATTGGCGCCCTCGTAGATGGCGTGAAAAACGTTGTTGGTATCGCCCCTTACCGTGCCCAGCGTCGGCGTGATCGATGCAAGGCCGTTGCTGTTGGTGGTGGCCTCGGCAGTGGTGGCGCCGGAGAATTTGCCGCCGCCCGAGATCACGGTAAAACGCACCTTGACGTTGCTCACCGGCGTCTGGCGGAAATCCTGCAGCTTGACCACCAGGGGGGCGGACAACGGCGAATTGACCGTGCCGGTTTGGTAGTTGCCGCTGAACATGAGCAGTTCGCCCTGCGGCTCTTTGGCGGTTGCCGAGAATTGATACGGCGAGCTGCTGTTGAAAGAGGCCCACACCGAGACGGTCTGCGTGCCGATCGAACCGCCCAGCTTCCAAGCGCACTGGGCGAGACCAAGAGCGTCGGTCATCACCTGTAGTTCGCCGGCCATGGTTCCGTTCAATGTGCCGCCGCCGAGAACCACGCTAAAGGTTACCGACTGGTTTGCCGATACATTGCCGAACGCATCGCTCACCTTGACCACCAGCGGCGAAGCCAGCGTTTGATTTATGTAGCCCTGCTGACCGTCGCCGGAGATCTTGGCCATGGTGGCAGCCGGCCCCGAAGTCACCGAAGCGATAAACTCGATGGGGGATCCGGCCACGGCCACGGCGTCATCATGGGTTACTGTTGCACGAACGCGGTTTTCGCCGCCGGCCACGGTTCCCACTTTCCAGGCGACCCGCGCAAGGCCGTGTGCATCCGTGGAAATCTGCTGCGCAGCCGCGCTGCCGTTTAGAGTGCCGCTGCCTTGTAGAACTTGAAAAGTGACCGGATATCCGGACAGGGTTTTGCCATCCGTATCGATCACCCGGACGGTGAGAGAATCTGTGAGCAGCGCGTCGGCCATGCCGGTCTGGTTATCGCCCTTGACCATGACCATGGACTGCGGCTTGGTGTTGAAGGGCGTAATGGCGATTCGTTGATTGGCCTGTACCCCCAACCGGGAGATCACTTTTCCGCCAGGTGTTTGCACCTTGACATCGACCAAACCGGCGCCGCCCAATCCGAAATGCTGTTCATAGCTGACCGTGCTTTGATAGCCCTGATTAGGCAACACCTGTCGGTAGCCTAACAATCCGGCTTTCTGATCATACTGGCCGGCGTTATACACCCAAATTTTCGATCCTAAACCATTGACAAAGCCCTTTTGATCCAAAACGGCGACATCCAAAAAATTATTGTTGTTGACCGCCGTGTTTTTCAACAAGGCGTTTCGGCCATAGGGCATGGTGCTGGTGGTCTCAATAGCGCCCTTGCCGATGCCCAGAATATCCAGCATGCCGTCGCCGTCATAATCGAGCAGAGCGCCGGCCCGGCCGTCGACGTACACCAACTCGGCGCCCGTACCGGTCTGCTCGGCAAAACTGCGGTTCTTGTTGTTTAAAAAGATTCGCGAGGTCGACTCGTAGGCGTCGTGATCCGTCCGCAGGGCATACAGATCCAAGTAACCATCGTTGTCGAGATCACCGGGATACAGCGCATAGGTGTCGATTTTGATATTAGCGGTAGTGCTGCTGTTGGCAAACGTACCGCTGCCGTTGTTCTCGAATATCACGTTCAAAGGGGCTCTATCGGCGCTGGTGCTGCGGATGCCGAGAAAAATATCCAGATCGCCGTCATTGTCATAGTCTGCGACCGTAGGACAGTTGGACCGGGCATTGAGAGCGACTCCGCGGGCGGACGCTTCATCGGCGTAACGACCGGTGGTTGGATTATAGATGAACAATCCGCATGCGTTGTCTCGGCGACTAATGAACACGTCGGTATACGAATCGCCGTTAAAATCACCGGTCACCGCTCCCTGCACGGATCCGATCAATGTTCCCAAGCCTTTATCCTGCAGGTCAAAGAAGCCGTTGCCGCGATTGATAAACGTTTCATGCGCTTTATCGCCATCGACCACAATAAAATCCACATCTCCGTCGTTCTCCACATCCAGGGGCAGGATGGCCTTGGCATTGCGGCCGACGCCGGAGATATTTCGCTGAGCGGACACTTCGGTAAAACTGCCGTTATTATTGAGATACAGCAGTGGTGCGGTCGTGCGGCTGCCCTGGATAAGATCCATGTCCCCGTCGCCGTCTACGTCGGCGAACGCCGCCGCGCTCCAGCTTCCTGCACTGCCCAGGCCACGGACGGAAGCTTCCTCGGTGAACGTGTTGTCGGCGGACTGGATGAAAAGTTTATTGGACTTGTTCTCCACCCCGTCATAAGACACCATATAGAAATCCTGAAGGCCGTCGTTGTTGATATCCGCCACGGCCAGACTCTGCACGCCGACATGCGGGCTGTCAGCGATCTTGGCCGATTTCGACACATCGGAGAACGGCAAGCTGGTGGCTGTGGTGTAAATCTTCAGACTCTTGTAAATAGGTCCGGACATGCCGTTCCAGGCATAGGTGCTGTTGCCCAGACAGATATAGGCGAAATTTTCCCGGAAAAAGCTGCCTTTAGGCGCCTCTTGACTGGCGACCAATTTATTATCGACGAGCAGAAAAATCTTTTGCGCCGTCCAGGCTAATCGAATGGTATAGGTGGCGGTAGGATTCCAGGTGAGAAAATCCTCAGGTCCCGTGGGCTCGTCTGTCTCCGCTGCGTTGGGGTAATAGCCGGTATGAATGCGGTACATCCAGGCGGCGGTTTTGCCCGATACGAATTTCTTTTCCAATTTGGTATAAAAAAAGGAGGCAGGCGTGTTATTCAGCGCATACATGTCGCACTCCGGACGCGACCAAATGGAGATGGGCGATTCGCTGTTCTCTTCCAGTTGTCCCGGAGGATAAAAGTTGGTCACCTCCACCTCAACGCTTCCCTCGGCAGGCAGGTAATCCGGCAGCTTGATGCGCAGCTGGGAAAATTTGTTGGAAACCTTCCAACCCTTGCCGGGGATGAATTCTCCCGGAGACCATTTATCAATGTTTCCGTTAATGATCTCGCCGATGGCCTTTTGCCCCGCGCTTTGCAGATTATCCTCATAGAGCAACCGTTTGTGTTCCGGAGCCGTTTCAGCTGCCCACATCCGCCCTGCACCCACCAACAGTACCAGCAACGTGAGCTTTACGAAAGATTTTCTTGCAAACATACGATGATCCATCCTTAATTAGTATGCAACTGGTTTCCAAGGGTTATTTCAACAGCATCACTTTAATAAACTCTTGACGCGACTCGCCGCTGAGAGCGCAGAGGTACAGACCGGACGGCAGCGGCTGCCCCGTATCGTCTCGGCCGTCCCACCTTATTTGATAGGATCCGGCATCGGTCACACCCGCGCACAGCGTGCGCACAACTTGGCCGGACAGATTCATGATGTGCATGGTGAAGGGCTGCCGCTGATCGAGTTCATAGGAGATCGTGGTTTCCGGATTAAAAGGATTGGGATAGTTCTGCGCCAGGTGAAACCGCCGCGGCGCAGCGCTTCGGCCGTCAGCGTCGTGTCCCGCCACCGCGGTGGCCAGCTGCAGATTCCATACATGATGCACCGTGTCCTTGCCGTCCGAAACAGCGAGGTTCAGATCGAATCGAGCGGGCAAGCTGGGATTCGGCAGAATACGCGCCTCCCGGGTTCGGCTGATCGTCTGGCCGTTGACCCGCCAGTCGTACGTGAGCGAATCGCCGTCCGGATCGATCGCGGCTACGGAAAAATCATAGGTGCGATAATAATTCAACGACAGAGACAGCGTGTCCGGCTGCACCTGCAGCACCGGAGCCCGGTTCAAATTGACCACGGTGATGAAAATATTTTTCTGCGCCACCGCACCATAGCGGTCCTGCGCAATGATCGACAAGGAATAACGGCCCTGCTGAGCGATATCCGGCGTCCACAGAAACAGACGCGTGTTGACCGAGTCGAACACCGCACCCTGCGGCAGCGCAGAGAGGCGCAACGACCACGGATCGCCCTCCGGATCCACCGCGTTGAGGGTAAACGCCAGGGTGGCGGTCTCTTGAATGACCGTGTCGGCCGGCGCCAGAATGACCGGCGGTTCATTTTCGATCAGCCGGCCGGTGAACTCGACGATCTGGCC
>JAKJDB010000321.1 GCA_022706175.1 Candidatus Zhuqueibacterota bacterium
GGTGGAACAGGTCCTAAAGGCCGTGGGACAGGGCAGCTATATTCACGTGCCGTTTCCGCCGCAGCGGGAGAGCATCGACATCCGCAAGTTCGTCGTCACCTGCTGGCGCATGATTAAAGATACCGGGTGGCAGCCGCAGGTCAGTCTGGAGGACGGAGTGGAGAAAACCGTGCAGTTCTACCGCCGGCGTCATAAAGAGTACCTGACCCCAGCAACACGGTGACCACATCGACGTGAACGCTAAACGACTGAATCGATCAAGAATAGCAAATGGTATACATTGAAGGCCGTCTACTCCCTCCCATCTGACGCTTGTCGCTGCTTTCCTGTGGTAACAGCCATTCCCTGATCGGCATATAAGGCAGAAGATTCGATTTGCTGACACATAGCACGCGTCAGGTCAGTGCGGTACGGCCTCGGAAAGACAAATTATACTCCTGTCATCCCGAGGCGCGAAACCTTTGCATGGCTGAACCTGTTTGCAGAACCAGCCAAGCGCCGAGGGATCTAACGACGAACCGATCCTGTGAAAGGCACAGGAGCTGTTCGTCGATAGATTCCTCGTTCTGCGCTGATGCATAGCACGCGTCAGGTTTGTGCGTTGCGGGAAAGACAAAAGGGGAGGATCTATCGACGAGTAAACAAATAATCGCCGCATTCGTCACTCGAACCATAACCAAGGAAAACAAAAATGCCCAGCTGGAAAAGTCGATTTTTCATCTTTATGCTCCGCTATCAGAACATTCTACGTTTTCAATTCAAAAGAAAACCCATGGTGGATTGGAACACCTCCATTCCCGACCTGCGCAGAAAAACAGAAAAGGCCGGCAGGCTGTTGGGCAAAATGCCCGCCGGCATCGTGAACGAGCCCACAGCCATCGACGGCCGGTACGCCGAATGGATCATGACCGCTGCGCAGGACAAGAGCAAAGCCATTCTCTATTTTCACGGCGGCGGCTATGTCATCGGTTCCGCTCAGGGCCATCGACCCCACGTGGCCAAAGTGGTCAACTCCTGCGGCGTCTCCGCTCTGGTATTCGAATACGGTCTGGCGCCCGAGCACCCGTACCCTGCTGCGCTGGAGGACAGCATCGCCGCCTATCACTACCTGTTGCAGCAGGGCATAAAAGCGCAACACATCGTCTTCATGGGCGATTCGGCCGGAGGCGGTCTTTGTCTGGCCGCTCTGCTGGCGCTCAGGGACCGGCACACGCCTCTACCCGCCGCCGCCGTGGCGCTCTCGCCGTGGACCGATTTAAAATGCACCGGCGAATCGCTAAAGAGCAATGAAAAAGTGGATTCGATGACCTGGCGGGAATCCTGGACTGTTTTCAGCAAGTATTATGTCGCGGACCAGGATGCCGGCCATCCCTACGTCTCGCCGCTCTACGGCGACCTCCAAGGGCTGCCGCCCTTGCTGATCTTTGCCGGCAACGATGAGCTGTTGCGCGATGATTCGGTCCGTTTCGCACACAAGGCGCAGGCGGCGGGAGTGCCGGTGACCTTGCACGTGGGGGAAGGGATGTTTCACTGTTACCCGATCTGCGCTCCGCTCTTTCCCGAGGCGACCGCAGCCATGCAAGAATTGGCCGCGTTTATAAAAACCCAAAGCGCAGGCCAACACTGAAAACTGGAAAAAACCGTTTGAAAATAGCCACATTTTTGTATATTTGTATAAAATAACATCCCTTTTTGTATCCTGAATCCAGGCAAGATCATGACCACAAGTGCGGGGAAAAAGAGTGCCACCGTCTCCAGCCCGGACCGGCAGCTGAGCATCCTCATCGAGATCAATCAGGCGGTGAGCCGCAGCGCCGAGTTGACCGAGGCGTTGCGCGTTACGCTGCAGATTCTGGAAAAGTCTCATCACATTCTATCCGGCGCTGTTTTCCTCATCGACGAGGACGGACAGACGCTGGAAACAGCCGCCAGCATCGGCTATGGCAACCTCCCCAACCGGACAAAGTATAAAATGGGCGAAGGGTTGACCGGCCGCATCGCCGTCACCGGCAAACCCATCATCGTCTCTCAAGTCAGCAAAGAACCTCTGTTCCTCAACCGCATGAGGTCCTGGGACGGCGATGTGGAAAAAGAACAATCCTTCATCGGCGTGCCCATCGTTCTCGATTACACCACCCTGGGCGTGCTCAGCGTCAATCTGCCTTATCAGCCGCGCCGCGATTACGACAGCAACCTGAAATTCCTCACTCTGGTGGCCTCGGCGCTGCTGCAGCCGATCCGGCTGCGCCAGGCCATCGAGCGCGAACGCCGGTCGCTGATCGATGAGAACGTGATGCTGAAAACCAAACTGCAGCAGGAGCACAGCTTTCACAACATCATCGGCAACAGCAACGAGATGCGCGAGGTGTATGAAAAGGTCACTCAGGTGGCCCGTGCCAACACTACGGTGCTGATCCGCGGCGAGAGCGGGACCGGCAAAGAGCTCATCGCCCAGGCGATCCATTACAACTCGCTGCGCAGCGACAGGCCGTTCATCCGCGTCAATTGTGCGGCGATTCCCGAGAACCTCATCGAATCGGAATTTTTCGGCTATGAAAAAGGTGCGTTCACCGGCGCCGTGGCGGCGAAAAAAGGCCGCTTTGAACTGGCGGACGGCGGCGCCATCTTTCTCGATGAGATCGGCGATCTGAGCCCGATGACCCAGGTCAAGCTATTGCGCGTGCTGCAGGAGCAAGAGTTCGAACGGGTCGGCGGCGTGCAGACCATCCACGTGGATGTGCGCATCATCGCCGCCACCAACGCTGATCTGGAAAAACGGATGGAGATCGGTCAGTTTCGCGAAGACCTGTACTATCGCCTCAACGTCTTTTCCATCTTTTTACCGCCGTTGCGCGAGCGCAAGTCGGACATTCTGCTGCTGGCCGACCACTTTATGGTCAAGTACGGTAGAAAGCATCAAAAGAACATCAAACGCATCTCCACCCCTGCCATCGACATGCTGGAGCAGTACCACTGGCCCGGCAACGTCCGCGAATTGGAGAACTGCATCGAGAGCAGTGTGCTGGTCTGCGAGGACCAGGTTTTGCACAGCTATCATCTCCCTCCCACGCTGCAGACCGCGGACAGCAGCGGCACGCACGCGCGTTTGCCGCTGGAAGAACTGGTGGCCTCCTATGAAAAAGAGTTGATCCAGGACGCGCTCAAATCCAGCCGCGGCAACCGTGCCCGCGCCGCCCGCCTGCTGAACACCACCGAACGAATCATCGGTTATAAAATCGAAAAATACGACATCGACGTCAAACGGTTCAAAAGCTGAAACAACGAATCTTCAGCGGTATAGCCGTCTGCGTCCAGATGAAAAGAGCCATCTCGTGGTGACAGAACTCAGAAAACATGGGGTATGAAACGGTAGCGCACGTGCGCCCGGTAGGAGCGATAAGCAGGATCCATCGCCAGCAGCTTTTCCTCAGCCAAAACGCGGACGATCTGGCCCACGGTGATCAAGGCGCCCTTGATCAAATTAGCGAAAGAGGGATTGCCCAGGACAAAGGCAGCCAGAAACAATAGCTCGGCTGAATAAAGGGGATGGCGGATCCATCGATAAGCGCCGTTGGTCTTGATGCTCCGATTCGCCGGCACGATGCCAAAGCTTTTGCCGAGGCTGGCAAGAGCAAAAATAGTGGCCGAAATTCCGACGGTTTGGCCGATCAGTGAGATGGTTTGCAGGAGAGGATTCATGAAGGGGGTCGGTCGCAATGAAAGAGAGATCAAAACTGTCCCTGCGGCTGCCAGCCAGTCCTGCCAGCGATGCGAGATGACCTCCGAGTGTCGCCTGGATAAAAAAAGATAGACCAAGAGGGTGTTGTACAGGAAAAGACCCAGGGACTTGAACGATTGCTGGTCCAGCCATTTGCTGAAGGTGGTTACCACAAACCCCAGCCACAGCAAGGCCAGGCAGAAATTGGTGATGCTGTGAAAGAATCGCGGCCAGGCGGATGCGGTTTCCGGAAACGGAGCGTCGGCCTTCACCTCCAAATGATCACCGACATGAAGAGATCCGTTGATGGCGCTGTCTGCCGGCCATTCCAGCACAGAACGGCAGCCTGGGACAAAGGGGATGATCCGGCGTGGGGGAATCGATGGTTCCAATCGCAGAACGCGACCGTCCTGATGGAGAAAGGCGGCCCCGATGGGCTGATCCATGGTGAACGTATGAATGCCGTTGCAGCGCTGGATCAGGATCGCCTTGGGTGAGGAAATCCGTTGGAGCGAAAGCAGGCCGAGAAGGCGGTGAGACCATTTTTCGGCGCAATAAACCGTGTGCGACAGACGAACACCGGTGGAACGGTTATCGACCGGCATGGATCACCACATTCTAATCAGCAGAACATCGTCCTTGTCGACGCTCTTTCGGCGATCGAGGGTCATCACTTTGCCGGCGTCCGTTGAGGTCGCATTCACGCTCATCCGTCTGTGATCGCTTGCAGGCACGGCATAGGTGAATCCGGGGCTCAGGGAAA
>JAKJDB010000322.1 GCA_022706175.1 Candidatus Zhuqueibacterota bacterium
CAATTTATCCCGCAGCGCGGCCATGGCCACGGCGACCGCCATAAACGTTTTGCCGGTGCCGGCCGGTCCGATGGCGAAGACGATGTCGTTCTGCCGGCAGGTGGAGAGGTAAGCCTGCTGCCCCTCGGTCCGGGGCTTGATCAAACCGTTGCGGGTGTAGACGATCACCTGATCGCTGTCCGTGGACTCACTCTGCTCTCTGGTCTTGGCCGCCAGATCGGCCACCCGGGAGACCGCGAGTATGTCGTCGGGAGAGATCAAGCCGTTGCGGTTGGCCAGGTAGATCAGCTCCTGCAGCACCTTTTCCGCGCGATGCACCTGCGCTTCCGCCCCGCGCAGAATGATCTCCTGACCACGGGCGATGATCTGCGCGTCCAGCTCCTCTTCCAGCAGGCGAAGGTGGCTGTCCCGCATTCCGAACAGAATCAGGGGATCGATGCCTTTAAGGACCATTCGGCGTTCGTACTCGCCTTCCACACCTTTTTTAGCTGTCACAGTTCGAGTTCTCACATCGGGTTCATCAGGGTCACGGCTCGACAGGCTGTTCGTGCGCCGCGCGGCAGGCCGCCGAGTGCCCAGGGCTTTAAAAAAAACTCTCGATCCGGTTGTCGAACAACCCGGATCGAGAGTCAACTTTTACACAGCTTCCGGTCGCCGCATCACCGAGTTCCACGCGGTTCTGCCGTTTTGCGTTTCGAATCCGTTCAAGCCTTCGAAGAACGCCCGGATGCTGCTGGAAACGATCAAAGCGCTCAGCGCGGAATCACCAGCACCGTATACGGATAGAGGCGGGTGGGATCGCCGCCGATGATGGCTTTATTCTTTTCGTACAGCTTGGTCCACTTGGTCGGATCACCGAACACCTTGGGGTTCGAGGCGATCTTTTTCAGATAATCACCCTTGGCGACCAGATATTCATCCGGTCCGCATTCGCGATGAATCTTGAAGACCTGTTTCGGATAGATCAAGTCGGGATCTTTGATCTGTTCTTTGTTATACGAATAGATGCGCATCCACTGATAGGGATTCGCATAGATATCCTTTTTGCCCGCGATCTTCCACAGATAATCGCCGACCACCACGGTATAGTTGTCGTACATGGCCTTCGGCATCTTGTTTTTGATCTGGGTGATTTTACCTTCAATGGAAGCGATCAGATTCTGCATCTCCGTCAGGACGGAGATCTTGTTCTTTTTGGCTTCCGCCAGCTTGGCTTCCAACGCCGCCACTTCATCACTCCGCTTGAACAGCTCTTCCGGCGACAGGGCCAACAGGCCGTCCGCCTGGCTGTCCAGCGCTTTCAACATGTTGCGATACGCATCTACACTGGCTTGGTCGGTGCCGATCATCTTGAGGATTTCGCCCCAGATTTTTTCCGTTTCGGCGGTAATGCCGGCTAATTCAGTCTTTAATGCGGCAACGCTTGACGCACATTCCTCAACCGCTTTCTTTGCATTGGCCTCTCTGGTCTGCCAGTCTTTGAGTTGAGCATTGTACTCATCCATGCTCATCTTCTCTTGTGCAGTCGCATAGGAACCCGAAAGCATCGTAAAGGAAAGCGCAAGCGTCAGAATAAGCAAAACTTTGCTGGAGAACTTCATTTACTCCCTCCGTAAAGGTTTAATTCAGACTCTTGTTTCCAATTACCATGCAGCCAGTCTTTTCGCCACATCTACTTTTTCCTGCTTCATCGTTTCGAGCTTTTGTTTCGCTTCCGCTAACTGAGCTTGCAGCTTGGCTTTATCGCTGCTGCAGTCGGCGGCCTTTGTCTCAGCGGACAGGGCGGCGGCTTTGGCATCCTCTAATGCCTTCAGTTGCTTCTCATTGGGATGTTTGCTGCACCCAACGATCACCAATGCGACCAAAAGAACAACGAATACGGCTAGCCGTATGCTGGTGGTGGAGAATCGCTTCATCAAGGCTACACCTCCTTTCGCATGAACTGCTCGTACCTTCTATTGCTACGGTGATAAAACATTTTTACCTGGCATCCCTATTTACCATCCAGACACACTAACACCGTAAGAATAAGCGGTATCTCTCCTTGGTCCATTTTAAGAAAAAATTGGGTAATTGTCAAGAATATTCGTGTTTATCACACTCCTTTTTGCTCAAAAAAGACGGGAAAGACGTCAATCCGCTCTGAAAACAATGCCCAGTTCCTCCAACTGTTTGGGGTGGACCTGAGCCGGACAATTTTCCATCAGCGACATGGCGCTGGCGGTTTTTGGAAATGCGATGACATCCCGGATCGACTGACATCCGGCCAGGATCATCACCAAGCGGTCAAAGCCAAAGGCGATGCCGCCGTGCGGCGGCGCTCCGTAGGAGAGCGCTTCCAGCAAAAAGCCGAACTTTTCCTGTGCTTCCTGGTCGCTGATGCCCAGCGCCTGGAACATCCGGCTCTGGGTCTCGGTGTCGAAAATCCGAATGCTGCCGCCGGCAATCTCCATGCCCTGCATCACCAGATCATACGCCCGCGCCTGAACCTCTGCCGGCCGAGTGATGAGATCGTTGAGGTCCGCCGCCTTGGATGAGGTGAAGGGATGATGGCGGGCGACATAGCGCTTTTCCTCGTCGCTGTATTCGAACAGGGGAAAATCGACCACCCAGGTCAAACCCAGCTGATCCTGCGGGATCATGCCCAGCTGGGCGCCGAGCTCCAGGCGCAGGGCGCCGAGAATGGTCTGCGCCGTCTCGCGCTTTTCCGCCACCAACAGCAACAGATCGCCGTCCTGCGCTGTCATGGCAGCCATGATTCGCGTGCGCAGCTCCTCGCTGAAAAATTTATTCAACGAGCTGTCCCAATCAGCCCCTTTGATCTTGATGGCCACCAGGCCGGCGGCGCCGCGGCCTTTGGCCCAGGCCGTCCAGTCGTCGATCTGTTTTCTCGAGAACCGGCCGCCTCCGGGAACAGTCAGTCCGGCGACGATGCCGCCGCCGGCCACGGCCTCCCGGAACACGCGGAATTCGCAGGATCCCACCAGGTTGCTGATCTCCCTGATCCGGAGATCGAAACGAACATCCGGCTTGTCGCTGCCGTACTCTGCCATGGCCCGGCTGTACGGGATGCGGGGAAAGGGCATCGGGACGGAGATATTCATCACCTCTTGTAAAATTTTCGCCGTCAACCCTTCGGCCACGGACATGACGTCCTCCTCATCGACAAAGGACATCTCCAGATCGATCTGGGTGAACTCGGGCTGCCGGTCGGCGCGCAGATCCTCATCGCGGAAACAGCGCACAATCTGAAAATAGCGGTCATACCCCCCCATCATGAGCAACTGTTTATAGGTCTGCGGCGACTGCGGCAGAGCGTACAGGCGGCCTTTCCAAACCCGGCTGGGCACCAGATAATCACGGGCGCCCTCCGGCGTGCTCTTGCTCAGGACCGGCGTCTCCACTTCGATGAACTGCAGGTCGGAGAGAAAACGCCGAACGATCTGGGCGACCTGATGGCGCACCAGCAGATGGCGCTGCATCTCCGGACGGCGCAGGTCCAGATACCGATATTTCAATCGCAGGTCCTCGGACACATTGCTCTCGCCGCTGATGGGAAAGGGCGGCGTTTTGGAGGTGTTCAAAATCTCCATCTCCTCCGCCATCAACTCGATCTCACCGGTCAACAGCTTGGCATTGACCATGCCCTCGGGACGAGGACGCACCCGTCCTTTGAAGGCGACCACGAATTCGCTGCGCAGGCTTTTCGCCTCTTCGTACGCCTGTGATTCCGGATTGATCTGTATTTGAGTGGTCCCATAGCGATCCCGCAGATCGATAAAAATTAAGCCGCCATGATCCCGCCGGCGATCCACCCATCCCATGAGAGACACCGTCTGATCCTCATTCTCTTTTCTCAATTCACCGCAGGTGTGTGTTCGTTTCCAACGCATACTAGTTTCTCGCTTTTGTTCATAAATAAAAAATGTCAGGTGGAAGCACCTGACCGCTTGCTTGTCTTTCGCTGATCCGCATGGGGCAACCGGGATGGGAGCAAAAGTTGAAGGTGTGCGCGACCGCGCCCAGGGTACGGGGCGGCCGTTGCGGCCTTGTCAAAAACCGAAGGTATACACTTGTCGGAAAACGGCGTTGCCCAACCGCTCGTCGATGGCGCCGAAATCATCCCATCGTGAAACTCGGGACAGGATGCAGCGTTCCACGTTTTCATTGTCGAGCGTCGAGGAGAGGATCGTCGCGTTGGTCACCGTGCCGTTGGGCAGGATGGTGAACCGCACGACCACCTTGCCCTTCAATTCGGGATTGCGTTTCAGCTCCCGTTCATAACAATACTGGATCGCCTGACTGTGGCTGTAGACGATGGCCGACACCTCGTTGACGTCGCGCGCGCCGGTGACGGATCCGCCGCCGCTTTGCAGATCGCTCTCTGCGGTGAGAGGCGCCAGCCCGGCGGTCTCGATGTCGCTCTTGCGCGTCAC
>JAKJDB010000323.1 GCA_022706175.1 Candidatus Zhuqueibacterota bacterium
TCATCGATCTGCGCATTGTGCTCACTCCCCGCGAACCGATCGGCCTGCTGGGCGCTGCCAACAAGGGATACGGCGGGTTGAGTCTGCGCTTTGCTCCGCGCGACTGTACGCTCATCACTTCCCCGCAGGGCGACGAGGGGGAGGACAGCAACGACCAGCTCTTTACCTGGACCGATCTGTCGGCACGGTTCGAGGGCGCCGACGATTTCTCCGGCATCACCGTTCTGCAGCATCTTGGCAATCCGGATGCGCCGGCTGAATGGTGCATTCGTCATTACGGTTTTCTCGGCGTGTCCTGGCCCGGCCTGCATCCGGTCACTCTGCAGAGCGGGCAGCTGGTTACCTTCCGGTTCCGGCTCTGGCTGCATCGTGGATCCGGGCCAAAGGCTTTTTTATCGACAGTGTATCATGATTTCACGCAGCCGCCGCAAATCCGTTTGATTAAAAAATAGGTCAACAGCAGTTCATCGTCAACAACCTCATCCAAACTAACATAAGGAGAAACACCATGGGTCTAATCGATTTTTTGAAGAACGTGGGTTCCGGCCTGTTCGGCGGCGGCAAGGACGAAGCCGAAGCCATCACTGAGATGCTCAACAAAGAGCTGCCGGGGAAAATAGCCAATCTCAAAGTTGAATTCAAGGACGGTGAGGTGACCCTGTACGGCAACTGTGAATCCGCTGAAGTAAAGGAAAAGGCGGTCCTGCTTTCCGGCAATGTCAAAGGCGTCGCCAAGGTGAATGACACCAATCTGACCGCGCCGACTCCGGAGCCCAAAGACGAAACGGTTTACTATGAGATCGTCAAGGGCGACACCCTGTCCAAGATCGCCAAACACTTTTACGGCAATGCCGCCAAGTATCCGGTGATCTTTGAGGCCAACCGCGAAGTCATCAAGAATCCGGACCTCATCTATCCAGGACAGAAAATTCGTATCCCGAAAATCAAGTAACCGAAGGCCGACGGCTGGATCGGTGGGTGATGGGGCGTTGATTCGAGGCTGCACGGGTTCAGCGGCCAAGAACCCGGCGGAGGCCGGGTTGTGTGTTAAAGCTTTGCGTGTGGTGTCAATGGACTGCAAATCCCGGTCAGATGGCCGGGATTTTTTTTCGTGCCTTTCAGATGAAAACAGGCTTGCAAACCTTGGGCTTATTTTGTATACTGAATGCACACGAGCACCAAGAGTTTGTCCGGGAAATGGCCCATAAAGAGGAGTTGCATGATGAATCATCATGGCTATCGCAGCCTGGACGATGCAGTCCGGGTCAGCCGACGGGATTTGTTCAAGATCAGCGCCGGCGTCGGACTGCTGCTGGGCGATCCAACCGTCTGGGCGCAGAGCGCCGACAGAGCACAGCCGCCCAGGACCAACGTCGCTGAAGCGCTCAAAATCGCCAGAACCGCGCATTCGCTTCCCGGGCCTTTTCCCGGCCGCGTGGTCCAGGTGAGCGATCCCAGCGTGATCCGCGATGCCGGCGTTCAGCCCGATCGCCTTATAGAGATGTTTTATAAGGGATTGTCCCGGCTGACCGGTGAAGGCGCGGATAAGAGCTTTGGCCGGTTTTTTCGCCAGGACGATGTGGTCGGCATCAAAGTGAATCCAGTGGGGCCTGGCGTCATTTCCACCCATCTGGAATTGATCGATTGCGTCATCGATTGGCTGACCGCAAACGGCCTGGCGCGGCAAAACATCTTCATCTGGGACCGGTTCGATTATATGTTGGCGGATGCTGGCATCACCCCTCAGCGCTTTCCCGGCATCGGCATCGAAGGATTGCAGACCATGGACGAGGCGGCGGCCGAAGGCAAGACGGATGACAACAGCCGCTGGCTCAAACCCGACGGCACGCACCGCTCCAGCGACCGGTTCGATCGGGAGGTGTATTATTGGGCCGAGGTGGAGGGCGATCCGGACCCCGCTTATTTAAACCAGCATGTGTTCAACGGTCAGTACTCTTATTTCGGCAAGCTGCTCACGCAAAGGCTGACCAAGATCGTCAATCTGCCGGTTTTCAAAAACACCGGCAACGGTGTTTCCATGGCGACGAAAAACATCAGCTACGGCGCCATCTGCAACACCGCGCGGCTTCATCGTCCGCTGTTCTTTAACGTGTGCGCCGAGGTGCCGGCTTTTCCGGTGATTCGCGACAAGCTGGTGTTGAACATTACCGACGGTCTGCGCGGTCAGTACGACGGCGGTCCGATGCCGGCCGCGCAATTCGGCTATGATTACGGCGCGCTTTTTTTCGCCACGGATCCTTTTGCCCTGGACGCGGTGTGCCACCGATTGCTGGTGGACAAGCGCAAGGAGATGAAAGTGAAAGTGAACGAGCATCCGCGTTACACCGAATACCTGCATCTGGCGGAGCAGTATGGCCTGGGCGTCGCCTCGTTCGATCGAATCAATCATATCGTTATTTAAAACGGTGCAGGCATGCGGATTTTTTTGTTGCAGCTGGTAATGGGATTGGGGTGCCTGTGGGGCGGCGCCGGACTGCCGGCCTGTGACCGGGAATGGCCGGGCGACGAATTCGCTCCGGGCTGGCGCCGTTATCAGACGCCGATGGTCTTTAGCGCAAAGGACCTGTACGGCTATATCGACGGCGGCGCGGAGCTCTTTTTTGAATTTGGATTCAGCGAGCTCACGGTGCAGCGCTATCGCTGCGGTGAACGGGAGCTCAGCCTCGACCTCTATCGCATGACCGGCCCGGATGCCGCCCTGGCTGTCTATCTGGCAAAAAAGGGGGAGGAACGGCCGGTGCCCGGAGTGGAGGACCGCAACACCGGCGGCGACTGGCAGATCACGGCGTTACGCGGGCGCTGGTTTATTCAGGTGAACAATCAGAGCGGCGAGCCGGACAATCTCTCCGCGATGATCCGATTGCTGCAGGCCGCTTTGCAGCAGATTCCTTTGGAAGCGGCGCAGGATTGGCTGCGAGATATGCCCGCGGATCGGATTCCGGGCTCTGAGCTGCTGGTCGCCGGGCCGCTCAGTCTGCAGATGGTGTACACGCTGGGCGAGGGCGATATTCTGCAGCTCGGGGGCCGCCATGTCGGCGTCTGTGTCGAGATGCCGGACGGTGAGCAGCGCCGCTCCGTTCTGCTGCGAATAGACTATGCGGACAGCGCAGCCTGCCGCGCGGCTTTTACGCATGTGCGGGCGAACCTGGATGCGTATCTGGTCAAATTGGCGGAGAATGAGGATTGGTTCACTTTCAGGGATTATAAAAATGAGTACGGCCGGGTGGCGCGTTGCGGCGGGATTCTGGAGATTCGGCTGAACCTGCGCCGGCTCTGATCAGATCACCGGAAATCGTGACGTTTTCTGCGCCCCGCCTCCATTTCCATCAGCGGCGTCAGCCGGATAACTTAGATCGCTGCGGTTGAGGCCGGATGGATCTGCGAAGAGAGTCGGCGGCTTTTATCGGCCGCAGTCGTTACCACAGCAATTTGATCGCCATGATCGAGGCAGCCGCAGCCACACTGATGCGGATCAGTTTTTCCCCGCCCCGCAGATTGGCCCTTACGCCCACCCACGCGCCCAGGGCATTGCCGGCGGCGAGAACGATGCCGGGCATCCAGCGGAGATGACCCGAGAGCGCGAAAACCGCCAAGGCCGGCAGAGTGAAAAAGAGCATTAGAAATACTTTGTGGATGTTGACGGTGACGAGCTCCAGCTTTTCCAGATGATACAGGCAGGCCATGATCATAAATCCCACCCCGGCCTGCAAAAACCCTCCATAAAAACCGACGGCGACCATCGCGGGATAGAACAGCCAGGCGGAAGCTTTTTGCCCCTGACGGTTGTCGCCTTTGGTGATGGGAAGAAAAAGGGTGGAGACGATCAGAAGCGTGAGCACGCCGAGAATTTTTTTGAACGTCGCATCGCCGATCTGTACGGCGAACAGCGCTCCGAACACTGCGCCGGGCAGTGTGAGCAGCGTATAGCGGACGCTCTCTTTGTACAGCAGAACCTTTTTTTGATGATAGGCGGCCACTGCCGAGGCGCTCTGCATCACCACGGCGATGCGATTGGTGCCGTTGGCGGTGACGCTGTCCAGTCCGAGAAAAATCAGCGCCGGCAACGTCAGAATGGAGCCGCCGCCGGCCAGCACATTCATGAATCCGGCGATCGCGCCCACGCCGAACAGCAGAACATATGAGAGGGAAAAATGTTCCACGGTCGTCCGTCAGCGCATGTGTTGACTGATGAGCTGGAACAGCGCCTCGGCCGCGGTCTGGGGGCCGGTATGTTCCCATCCGGGCAGGCCGAGCTGTGTGCGCAACTGGCCGACAGCCACCTGGTGATTAAACAGAGTGTGCATGATCCGCGCCGCTAATTCTTCATGCTGATTGCGCCGCTGCGGCGCGCCGAAGGGATTGGCAAAGTAGCTGGCCACCAGCCCTTTTTCCGTAGTGGTGCCCTTGGCCA
>JAKJDB010000324.1 GCA_022706175.1 Candidatus Zhuqueibacterota bacterium
CGTTTTTGTCCGACATGAACGGAGTCGGCTGTTTGGTCGCTTTTTCTTTCACCACATCCGGCGTCTCGATCAGCTCGATGGGTATGTAACGAAAGCGGGGGAAACGGGCTTGAATCGAATCAGGGTACGCCGGTTGCACCGGCAGCTGATAGGTCTCGGATTCCAGACTGGGCTGCAGCATCACCAGCAACAGCGCATGCAACAAACCGGAAAGGAGCAGAGCCAGGAGCATGGTGCGTTCGGAATGTAAGGGCTCGCGATAATACACGTCTTATTGCCAATCCGCCAATTCCGTCTCTTCATGTATCCAATCCAGATACTCATGATGGCCTTCATCGATGGACCAGGCAATAATCTCTGGAACTTTGTACGAATGCGCCGACTGGATCCACTCACTGAGCTCTTTGAAATACTTTCTTCTGGTCTTCATCACCACCAGGCACTCTGCAGCCGAGGTGATGGCGCCCTTCCACCAGAAAAAGGATTTCACCCCCGGCAGGATGTTGGCGCAGGCGATCAGACGGGCTTTAAGCACCTTTTGTACGATTTTTTCCGCCTCCTCCTGCGAGGCGCAGGAGGTGAGCACGATCAGATAGCTTTCCATAAGGCCTTTTTAAAAATGGGGTTCCAACTCATCATGCAAAGTAATTGCAAATGCGATAAAAGTCAAGTAATTTAGTAGGGTGTGAACCAGGAACCTTGCAGCACGACCCTCGTAAAAAGAAAAGTCAAGAACGAATCAATAGGTCCATGAAAAAATCCCTGTTATTTTCCCTTTTCTTACACGCTCTGGCCGCTCTTCTGTTCCTGCGGATCTACCTGCCCGTCAGCAGGCCCAGCGCAAAGAGCGAGATGGAGTGGCGGTTTGAGGAGGTTGTGCAGCCGCTGGTGCTTGCCTCCCCGGAGGCGCCCATTGAAGCGTTTACGGGCACGGCGGAAAAGGCGCCGGCAGAGCAAGCAGCGGTCGAAGAGACGACTCCGGCGGACGAGGTGGTTATGGAACCCCAGCCTTCAGCAGCGCCGGACTCTGTACCGCGACCCATCGATATGGTCTATTCCTCCAGCTATTTCAATATAGATCTCTTACAAAAGCCGGTTGCAGACAGCAGCCGGCGCAGCCTGATGGCCATGAACCCCAAAGCGATCGGCTCCGATCTGGAGCCTCTCATGGGCTCAAAATACGATGGCCTCGCCGAGCGTTCCAGAGAGTCGCTCAGCCGCACCCCAGTGAAACCCATCCCGCTTTCGGACATCGGCATGGCCCTGGCCCGGCAGCTCAAGCCCAAACCGCCGAACCGGCCGGCGGTCATGCGCTTTGTGCCCAGTCACGACGAATTGGCGCTGCTCAAGACCATTTGGGAAAAGGGCAGCATCACCGACCAAGAGATCTATGCCCGGCTGGACACCTCGATCAAACTGACCGCTGTGGATGTGAACGCGCTGCTAAAGGGGTTGGAGGCAAAAGGGGTGTTGACGTCCGAGATCATCTCGCCGCGCGATGAATTGACGTTCAATACGCCGCTCGGCGGCGTGGCGGTGGAAAAAAGCGCCCGGAACCGGCGCAATCGCGTTTACCGGTACCAGAGCCGCATCGATCGTAAACACATGATCCGCTTTCTGCAGGCCAAGCTGGATCAGGCGCAAAACCGGAACTATCCGTATGCAACAGGCCGGCGCGACTCTATGGCTGTCGTCGCCGGCCTGCAGAAAAAAATACTTCAAGTGCTTCAATAGTGCGCCCGCTCTGTCGCAGGGTGGCGTAAAGAACGCCGGCCTTTAGCGTGCGGTCCAGCTGCCGAGGGCAGTCATCCAAGTCATGGCGGGACCAGCCCCGGCCTGGGGCACTAGCGCAGCAGGATCATTTTTTTCCAGCTCACCTTGTTGCCGGCTGCCAGCACATAATAGTACACGCCGCTGGTGAGCGGCAGCCCGTTGTCGTCCCGCGCTTCCCACGAGAGTTGATGAGCGCCCGCCGGCATCGTGCGGTCCAGAATCCGGCTGACCTTCTGGCCGGCGAGATTGTACAGCGACAGCGTAACCCGTTCCGCGGCAGGCAGGCTGAAGGAAAAAAGCGTAGCATCGTTGAACGGGTTGGGGTGGTTCTGTTCCAGGGCAAAGGTCTGCGGCAGAGCTGTAGGCGTCTCATCGGACACCGCGGTCGGATTGTTGAGGACGAATTCAGAGGTGTTGCCCAAAACGTCCATGGCGGTGGCGGTCAACGAAGGCTCGATCACAGACAACATCACAGAGAAATCCCCATTGACATCCGCCGTGGCGCTGCCGAGATAACGGGCGCCCTCTCCATCGCTGGCGCCAAAAATCTCCACCACGGCGTAGGGATGCGTTTTGCCGTAAACCGTGCCGTTGGCGCGGGGAGCAAAGATCGGCGGCAGGAGTTCGAGGTTTGCGCCCAGCAGCAGTTCGATGCCGGCGCCGCCATTGCTGTGAATGGCATTGCGCGTGATGGTGTTAAAGACCGTCCGGTCCCCTGTCGCCCGCACGCCATCCCCTGCGTTGTGGGCGATGACGTTCTCGGGACCGATCTTGTTCTCCATGCTGCCGTTGGCCAGATAGACGCCGTGTCCCGTGTTGCCGAACGGCTTGTCGCCCGCGGCTCCAATAAAATTTTTCATCACCTGGTTGTCCTTGGTCGCGGTGCCGTCAAGAACCAGGCCGGATCCGGCGAACCCCGTGCGGCCGTTGGCCGCTATGACATTGGCCGGGCCGACGATATTCCCGGCCGCCGCATTGTAAATGAAAACCCCGTGTTGCGCATTGGGCAGCGCCTGGCCGCGATCCGGCGACAGTCCGATGGTGTTGTTGGCGATCACGTTCAAATCCGAGTTGCCGCGGATCTGCAGACCGCTGTAACGGTTGCCCGAGATCATATTGCCGGACGCCCGGTCCGCACCGCCGATGAGGTTATGCATGGCGTGGTCCGCCAGCACCAAACCGGATTCGCCGTTGGCCAGGCTGTCGCTGCCCGCTGCGTTCAAACCGATCCAATTGCCGGCCACCACATTAGAGTCGACCCCCGCCCCTTCCAAACGTATGCCGGTACGGATGTTGCCGGAACAGATGTTACGGTACTCGGCCCCGCTGCCGCCGATGAGGTTGTTCGCCGGCCCCTTTTCCAGACGGATGCCGTCTTTAAGGTTCGGCAACGCTCTGCTGCCGGACACATCCAATCCCACATAGTTGTTCTGCACCTTGTTGCCGGTGCAGGAGATGCCGGAGAGCAGTATTCCATGCAACCCCATGCCGCCGATCACGTTGCGCAACCCTTCACCAACCCCGCCGATGATGTTCGAATCCGCAGAGGCGATGACAATGCCGCTCCAGCTGTTGTTGGGCAGAGTGCTTTTTCCATCCGCTTTCAAACCGACAAAGCATCCGGTAACGCGGTTATGCCGGCAGGCATCTCCGTACAGCACGATCGCATTTTGGCTGAAACCGCCGATGCCGATGTCGTGCAGCCAATTTTGCGCCGAGCGGATCTCCAGCCCTTTGGCTCTGTCGCCGGCCAAGGAGCCATCGATAAAGATCTCCGGACCAAACGGATTGCTGTCGCCATGACCCACGGTCTGCGAACGACCATCGATCTCGACCTGCCCGCCGGTCAGAATGGGCAACGCCTTGGTCGGTTTGATCACCCAAATGCCCTCAGCGGCCTGATAGCCGGGATCGGTCTGGGGGATGTCGAACAAAATCCGATCCGCATCCGGAGTGATGTTGGAGCCATTGATGGCCCAACGCAGACTGCCCTCCACCGAATCGAGCGTCGTGGTGACGACAAAGGGCAAAATCCGCAGCGGCGGACAGAACTCGGACGTGTTGCCATCCCCGTCCGTGACCGTGGCTGTTATGCTGGGCCCTTTCGGCACGCCGGCCCAGAGAAAATGGCCGGCCCGGTCGCTGGTTATCGCTGCTTCAAACCACGCGCCCTCCTCTGCCGGATCCGAATAGATCTCCACCACTGAGCCGCCCGGCGCCGTGCCGCTCACACCCTGCGCCGTAACTTTCAGGTTACCGGGAGGCAGAACTCCTGCGTTGGCGCCGGAGCTCAACTGCACGGCGCTCTGCATGTTGTTGGAGATGGAGTTTTGCAGGATCTGATTGCGCAGCGTGTAGGAACCGGCGATTCCGATGCCGTATTTTTTATTGAATAGGATATGATTGAACGGTCCGATGGTATTATCCGATGAGCCGCCATAGATATACAGCCCGTAGCGTTCGTTGCCCAGATCGAGCGTGCCTGCGGCATCGGCGCCGATCATATTGTTGCGCAGTACGCAGTTTTTAACCAGATTGCCCTGGAAAAGAACTCCGTGTCCGAGATTGGCGCTGATGACGTTTCCCTCAGCCGCCTTATCGCCACCGATCCGCGTGTAGGCGGCGGCGGTGTAGAGAAAAATCC
>JAKJDB010000325.1 GCA_022706175.1 Candidatus Zhuqueibacterota bacterium
GATGTATATTCCCAGGTTGCCGCCGTTCTTCTCCGCGGCCACCATGATATCCAGGATGAATTTCACCGCCCCGGTGATAAAGCACAAAAAAGAGGCGGGGATGAAAATTTTCAGGGGATTGAAGAGCATGGACAATCGCAACGTCAGGATCATGAAATTGATAAAATCCCAGGGCACGATTTTCGATTTGCCCACACGCTGATGATATTCGATCGGCAGATAGGTGACGACATAGCTGTCCGACAACAGAGCCACGGTTAGCGTGGTGGTGAAGGAAAAACGATCCGAGACGACGCTGAAATAGCGCATCACCAGGCTGCGGCGAAAGGCCCGCATGCCCGAGTTGAGATCCGGTATCTTTTGCGCGGTGATGTACTGGGCCAGCCGGCGCAGAATCCACTTGGCCGGCCGGCGCAACAGCGGGATGTTCTCTTTGGCGCGCATGCCCACCACCATGTCCGCGTCTTTCAGTGCCGCCACCAGCTCCGATATGGATTCCGCCGGATAGGTCCCGTCCGCGTCCATGATCACCAGGCACTCATGGCGGCCGGCGAGAATGCCGCTCTTCAGAGAGGCGCCGTAGCCGCGGTTGCGCTTGTGCTGCAGCACCCGCACGCCCTGTTCCAGAGCGATGCGGGCGGTTTGATCCGCTGATCCGTCGTCGATGACGATGATCTCGAACTCGCGGCCCTGCAACGTGGCGCGCAGCCCTTGAATCACCGAAGCGATGGATCCGGCTTCATTAAAGGCGGGGATTAAAATGGAGAAAGGTTCATTCATGAATCAGTCCCGGTTGATCGACAGATGAGTATATTTTATTTTCCCGCAGGCATCGTCACGATGCGCACGGCAAGCGTATACACGATGTCATACGCTAGCAGCAGGGAGAGCAGTCCGTACAACGCCGGTTTGAACGCAATCCGGCGGCGCGAACCAAAGGGCCACTCGGCGGATGAAAAACGGTCCAGGATCAGGCTGGTGCAAAAGAGAAACGGCAGAAACAGGATCAATATATGCCGCACCGACAGCCCGAGATAGCCCCACCAGGCGGTCAGAATGCCATAGCCGATGAACAACCCGGCGATGAACAGGAGGAGAAACACATGGCGGCGAAGGACAGACAGGGCCCGGCGGCCGTTCAACGTCAGCGCCGCTGCGGCGAAAAGGCCGTACAGAAGCACATACTTGAGAAATCCATAGGAACGATAGCAGGCCTTCACCACGTTCACGCTGCCGGTTGCAAGACGCGCTCCGATGTGACCGAGGCCGTATCGGCGGATATAGTTCCGCGCATTGGGGATCTCATCGGCCGCCAGGTCCGGCCAGCCGAAACGATCGCCGTGCGCTTTGGGACCGTTCTTCCATTCCTCCGTCGAGTCGCACCAGAAATAAAAAGTCGAGTTCACATTGTAGAAATAGCGCCCGAATATCTGCTTGCTGGTGCGCAGGTACGGGCTCATGAGCAGCAGATACAAGACCGGCACCAGCAGCCACTGGCCGGCCACGCGCCATCCTTCGGCCGCCGCCCGGCCTTGCCGGCCGCGCCAGGCCTCATAGATCAGCTTGAGACCGCCGATGACCACGAATGCGACCATCTGCGGCAACACCGAGGCTTTAGTCAGATGGTTGATGGCGAACAGTACGCCGGCAGCCGTTGCGATCTTCCAGTCCGGCTGCGTGAACATGCGCACCATCAACAGAAAGAGAAAGAAATTGAGAAAATAAAACAAGACATCCGCCTGTACGTACGCGGCCTTGAAGATGAACACGGTAAAGGCGGAGACCAGCCACATGAAAACCGCAGCGGAGAACGAGAGCCTTCGGCGCAGGATCAGGAACAGCACGACGAGCAGGACCAGAGTGAGAAAAAGGCTGAAGCGCTTGCCGGCCTGAAAAAACTGCTCCTCGGTCCAGCCGGGTTGATAGATCAACGAGAGCAGAAAGGGATAGGCGGGCAGACGGTTGCGATCGCCGATGTAAGCGTAACCGGTATCGTGCAGCAAACGGCCGTAATACAGATAGCCGTTCTGATCGAACGTGGTCACATCGACATTGACGTGCCGGCCGTGACGATCGCCGCCCCAATAGATCAGCCCGAGGGCGAGCAGCAGAGCGAAGAGAACCAGCCGGTTGCGCGATTCGGTGGACAGCCGCATGAATCGATTCACCTTCAGAAAACCTCCCGCGTATCCTTGCGTCGATCCCGGTAAAACCGGATCACCGAAAGCGCCGGCTCAGGCCGGCTTGTTCGCGCGAATGTTGATCTTCCAGCCGAAGGGCTTGACTAGCCGTTCGGGCAGCGCAGAATAGACCGGTACGAAAATATGGTTGAACAACCAGGCCTTGACGCCGGCGCGGCGCGTCTTGAACGGGTAATAGTGCTGCACTTCAGCGGTGACGTTCTCAAACTGATTGAAAAACGCTTTCACCTGTTTAACCGAATAGATGTTGTTGAACGGCGGATCCGCATCGACGAACTCGATGTTCTCGCGGCCGTATTTGTGCAAAAAGTTGAACCAGGACCAACGGTTGTAAAAGTGAAAAATCAGCGCGCGGCCGCCCGGCTTCAACACGCGAAAGATCTCGGCGATCGCCGGACGGATGTCCGCCGCGGTGCAATGGATCACCCCGCGGGCGTACACCGCATCAAAAGAGGCATCGGGAAAATCCAGATGAAGCGCGGTGGTGACTTTGAACTCCGCCGTCAGGCCGCGATAAGCAAAATACTTTTTGGCGTATTCGATGGCGTTCGGGGTCAGATCCGAAGCCGTAACCAACACGCCGCGGCTGGCCCACTCGGCCGAATCGCGTCCCATGCCGCAGCCGATCTCCAGCAGCTTTTTCCCCTTCAGCGCCGGCGCCTCTTCATCCATCATTTGATAGATCCAATGGAACCGGCTGGCGACCGGATCGATGTGCTCGAAAAACTCGGGCGTGCCCTTGTCGATCGAATGATCGATCTGATATTGCAGTCCCAATGTATGGGTGTTCCAATACTCTTTGCTTTCTTCTGCTGTGCCTGACATAATGGACAATTCTCCTTTTAGGTTATACGGTGCACCCCCGCCTTCGCTTCAGCGGATGTGCGGACATTTTCTATTAGGTTCTCTGCGTGCCGGCAGCGGATCAGGAGTTCCGCGCCGTCTCGCCGCTGCGCCGGGTCCGCCGCAACGCAAAGACCACACCTCCCGCCAGCCCCATGACGATGGTCATGCTGAAATCCAGCCAGGAAAAAGCGATGGCTTTTTCTCCGCCGACGCCCACCAAACCGAGAAAAAATACATACAATCCCTCGCGCACGCCGATGCCGTTGATGCTGACCGGCAGCTGCAGCGTCACGAGAATGACCGGGATGATGCAGAAAAAATAAAAAATCGAAACGCCGAGATGCAGTGAAAGCGAAAGCACATAATAGTAGAGCAGCACATTCAACTGCAGCAGTGCGGAAATCATAAAGACATTGGTCAGCACGCCTCGGCGATCGCGCATCACAGAAAAAGCCCGGAAGGCCTCCTCGCCTTTTTGCGCCACTTTTATCCATTTCAACCGGCGCAAAAAACGCACGCCTCTTTCCACCAGGCTGCGACGGGTGATGAGAAAAAAACCGCCAAAACTGACTAGGAAAAAAAACACCACAATCAGGAACACCTGACCTACAGGACGGATCAGCTCAAAGCCCAGCAGGGCGGCCACCAGGGCCAACGAGGCCAGTGCCAGGATCCCCATCACCCGCTCGGTCAGCACGGTGACCACCGAGGCCATATTGCGCCGCGAATAACGCGCCACATCGAACGCCCGCACCGCATCGCCGCCGATGGTGGAGGGTAAAAAATTATTGAAAAAATAACCCACCAGCAAAGAGCAGAACAGGACGCCGAACGGCACCGGCATCTCCTGCACCGCCAGCAGATAGCGCCAGCGCAAGGTCGAAATGACTTTGCCCACAATCGCCAGCAGCACCGCCACGCCGAGCCAGAGGCCATCGACCTGCGCCAGGCTGTGCAGGATATCGCGCAGGGGGATACGTTGCAGCAGATACCCGATCAGCAGGGCGCTCAAAGAGAGCTTGATGATCAGCCAGGATCTCTTGCTCAACACGTGATCCTCATACAGCCGGTTCTTTCGCCTGGACGTCGACGGTCTTTTGCATCCCCTGCTCCAGGTTCACCTGCGGCTGGAACCCCAACACCCGCTGCGCTTTGGCGATGGTAAAGGCATTGCTGGTGTTATAGAACTCGAGGGAGCGGCGCGTCAACGGCATCTTGAGATGCAGCCATCGGCCCACCGCCTCCGAGGGCACGGCGAGCGCCTGAGCCAGCGGCAACGGCAGGCTGAACCAGACCGGTTTTTTATTCAGCACCCGTCCGATGGTCTCCACCAGTTCCTGCGTGGTGGCGGGCTGGGCGCC
>JAKJDB010000326.1 GCA_022706175.1 Candidatus Zhuqueibacterota bacterium
TCGGGCACGATCCTGCCCTTGGCCGGCTCCTCAGCCGCTCTCTGCAGCAGCCTTTTCCACTCCTCAGCTGAACGCGGACCGTCGCGCCACCGGTCTGTTGCCGACGATCTGGTTAGGGCGGCTATTTCTTTAGCCGCGCTCTCGGTGAAAACGGCTTTCATCATCTAATCCCTCAGCTCAGAATAAGATCGATATCATTGGACACCTGCTCCAGGGTTACGGAGCGGTCCTCGCGCTGCTCCTCCAACCCTGTCGCCACCTTGCGCATGAATTCCATCTGATCCTGCATTCGCTGATAACTTTCCGCATCCAGGATCACCGCAGCGCTCTTGCCGTGTTGCGTCAATACGATCGGCTCTTTGTGGACGCCAAGCTCTTGCAGGTATTTTTTCACATTGTTGCGGAAATCAGTCAGCGGAACGATATATTTCAAGTTAATTGCGTACATAATTATTCCTTAATTAATTATATTAAAACGTACATAAAAAAGTCATCAAAATCAAGACATTTTATGATTCGTTCGTTTTTTTATTTGAAGGTAAATAAAGCGCGGCAAAGTTCATGCGCCGCCCTGCGATAGTACGTTATTTTTCTATTGCATATCAGCGGCTTTCTACTAAATTAGGAAATCCATTTTCATCCTTCCATTCAGGAAATCATTTATGCAGCAAACCTTTGAATTTTACGATGCGCTGTATACCGCCATGCTGGAGCACTATCTGCAATCCGGTATGAAACAGAAAACCGTCATTCAGGTCGGCTCAGCCACCTGTGAACTGGCGGCCGGGGCTGCGTCGGTGCGCGACGAGTTCGCCAAGCTCATCGCCGCCTCAGGTCGGGACGATATCGTACTCAAGCAGACCGGCTGCACCGGCCGATGCGCCCGCGAACCGATCGTCGGTGTTTTTCATCCGGATCAAATCCCCATCAAATACGAACAGGTCACCATCGACAAGGTGCAAAAAATCTTCCAGGAACACGTGGTCGCCGGCAAACCGGTGACCAGCCTGGTGTTGGATAAAAAGACCGACGTCCTTTATTCCTACGTGGCCACCGTCTGTTCCTCGTCGCGCTGTCGCTCGGAGGAGATGGAACCTTCGGAGGACCTTCTCCGCCGCCGCCTGCAAGCCCTGCAGGTGCCGGCGGGCACGGTGCGCATTTTCCCGGGCGGATGTCTCGGTTTGTGTGAGGATGAGGAGAAAGGCTCGCACCGCACCATGATGGTGCTGCCGGAAAAAGTGATCTATACGTTTGCCGACGAATCGCAGCTCGATGAGATCATTGATTCGCATTTCATTCAAGGCCGCGTGCTGAAAAAATATCTCACCCACACCAACTTTATCACCGAACAGTTTTTTTCTCTCTACGGCGACGTCGCCTTTTTCAACAAGCAAACCCGTCTGACGCTGCGCAACAGCGGACTGATCGATCCGGAAAGCCTGGGGGATTATGTGCGCAACAAGGGATACGAAGCGCTGGCGAAAATTCTGCAGCGCCATGAGCCCTCTTACGTTCTTGACCAGATCGCCCGCTCCGGGTTGCGCGGCCGCGGCGGCGGCGGCTATCCCACCGGCCTGAAATGGCAGTCCGCGGCGCAAAATCCCGATCCGGTCAAATATGTGATCTGCAATGCGGATGAAGGCGATCCGGGCGCTTTCATGGATCGCAGCGCTCTGGAGGGCGATCCGTTCATCGTCCTCGAGGGCATGACGCTCGGCGCCTTTGCCGTCGGCGCGCAACAGGGTTACATCTATGTGCGTGCTGAATATCCATTGGCCATCGAGCGGCTGGAAAAAGCCATAACCGTCGCCCGCGAACACCAGCTGCTGGGCGCCAACATCATGAATTCGGATTTCAGCTTTGACATCGAGATCCGCCTCGGCGCCGGCGCCTTTGTCTGCGGCGAGGAGACGGCGTTGATGTATTCGATCGAGGGCAGGCGCGGACAGCCGCGCATCCGGCCGCCCTTTCCCACGGAATCAGGTTTGTGGGGCCACCCGACGGTGATCAACAACGTTGAAACCTGGGCCAATGTGCCCACCATCCTTCTTTACGGCGCCGATTGGTTCGCCAATATCGGTACGGTGAAGAGCAAAGGCACCAAAGTCTTTGCTCTGGCCGGCAAGGTCACAAACACCGGCCTGGTGGAAGTGCCGATGGGCACCACTCTGCGCGACATCATCTATGACATCGGCGGCGGGTTGGCGCCGGGACGAACGCTCAAGGCGGTGCAGACCGGCGGACCTTCCGGCGGATGCATTCCGGCTTCGGCCATCAACACCCAGGTGGATTACGACACCCTGGCTGCCGTGGGCTCGATCATGGGCTCCGGCGGCATGATCATTCTGGATGATAACGACTGCATGGTGGCCACGGCTAAATTTTTCCTCGAGTTCACCCAGAGCGAATCGTGCGGCAAATGCGTGCCCTGCCGTGAGGGCACTCTGCGCATGCTCGAGATTCTCGAACGCATCACCACCGGCCAGGGGACCGAGGAGGATTTGACCAAACTGGAGCGGCTGGGCGACCTGGTGAAAAAGACCTCCTTGTGCGGACTGGGACAGACCGCGCCCAATCCGGTCCTCAGTGCGCTGTTAAATTTTCGTGAAGAATTTGAAATCCATGTGCGCGAAAAGCGCTGTCCGGCGCACAAATGCAGTCAATTGATCCGCTATGAGGTGCGCACGGACAAGTGCGTCGGCTGCACGCTCTGTGCACGGCGCTGTCCGGTCGGCTGCATCAGCGGCAGTCCGAAAAAACCACACACGATCAATCAGGCCGAATGCATCAAGTGCGGCGAATGCTGGAGCGCGTGCAAATTCGACGCCATCAGCAGAGACTGACCCCTTCCACTCTAACCTAGGCATGGTATGGAAAAAGTTCATATGGTCATCAATGACACGCCGCTGGAGGTCGACAGCCGAAGCACCATTATGGAAGCGGCGGAGCAACTGGGCATTAAAATCCCGAGACTGTGTTACCATCCGCACCTGTCCATCGAAGGCGCTTGCCGCATCTGCATCGTGGAGGTGGATGGCAATAAAAACTATCTGCCCTCTTGCGCCACCAAGGTGCGCGAGGGCATGGTGGTGGCCACCAATTCACCGGAGATCCGCCAGGCGCGCCGGGATCTGCTGGAGCTGATTCTGGACAACCACCCGCGGGAGTGTCAGACGTGCGAGCGCGACGCCAACTGCGAGCTGCAGAATCTGGCCTACAGTCTGGGCGTGCGCGAACGACTGTTCGAGGGCCGACGCAAACAACATCCCATCGAATCCTCCTCTGCGTCGGTGATTCGCAACGCCGAAAAATGCATCCTCTGCCGCCGCTGTGTGCGCGTCTGCGCCGAGGTCCAAGCGGTGCACAACCTCAGCCAGTTGTTCCGTGGCTTTGACACAGTGGTGGCGCCGGCGTTTTCCGCGCCCATGGCCGAATCGGTGTGCATCAACTGCGGCCAGTGCATCAACGTCTGCCCGGTGGCTGCGTTTCTGGAGAAAAATTCCACCGAAGCCGTCTGGCAGGCGCTGGCGGATCCGCGCAAGCATGTGGTGGTCCAGATCGCGCCCTCGATCCGCGCCGCCATCGGCGAAGGCTTTGACCTGGAGCCGGGCACCGACATGACCGGCCCCACGATCACAGCGCTGCGGCGCCTGGGATTCGATGCGGTCTTTGACACCAACTTTGGCGCGGATCTGACCATTGTGGAAGAGGCGACCGAGCTGGTCAAACGACTGCAAAGCGGAGAGCGCTTGCCGTTGCTGACCTCCTGTTCGTCCGGTTGGATCAAATTTATGGAACATTTTTATCCGGATCTCATGCCTCTGGCGTCCTCCTGCAAATCGCCCATGTCCATGCTCTCCACGCTGTTAAAGACCTATTACAGCCGAATCATGGGTATCCCGGCCCAGGACATCTTTGTCGTCGGCGTCATGCCGTGCACGGCGAAAAAATACGAAGCCGAACGGCCGGAGCTGTTCACCGAAGACGGTCTGCCGTCCACGGATGTCGTGCTGACCACACGCGAGTTGGTGTGGATGATCAAAGCCTACGGCATCGACATCGTCCATCTGCCGTCTGGAACGTTCGATACGCCGTTGGGATTTTCCTCCGGCGCAGCGGACATTTTCGGCGCCACCGGCGGCGTCATGGAAGCCGCGCTGCGAACGGCGGCGGAAAAGCTCACCGGCGAGCCGTTGACCGAGCTCAATTTTTCTTCCGTGCGCAGCGTCGAAGGCTTGCGCGAGGCGAGCCTCGAGATCGGCGGCCACACGCTCCAGGTGGCGGTGGCCAACGGGCTCGGCAACGCGCGCATCCTTCTCGACAAAGTGCGCCGCCGCGAAAAGCCCTATCATCTGGTCGAGATCATGGCCTGTCCAGGAGGCTGCATCGGCGGCGGCGG
>JAKJDB010000327.1 GCA_022706175.1 Candidatus Zhuqueibacterota bacterium
CGGACCGGCATAATGGAACTGCTGCACATTGAGATAGCCGTTGCCGTCGAGCCCGCCGAGCTGTTCTTTGGCGACGAGCCCCTGCAGAGTCAGATCGGTGTCGATTCTGCCGCGCAGAGTGGTGCTGCCGGGCAGGTCGACCAGCTGAGCCAGTTGCGCCAGATCCAGATTTCCCTTGACCGTGGCATGCACCCAGGGACGAGACCGTGGATTTTTCAAACGCAAGGACATCTCCACCGGCTGACTGTTAAGTTTGAAATGCAGGCTGCGCAGGTCCACGATCACATCATCGGCTGTCGTGCCTTTGTTGTTGACTGCGAGATCCAGCCGTACATCCTCCATCCTCGCCGCCCGGCCGCGATAGCCAAAGGCCCCATCATTGACATCCACATTGATCTCGAAAGCGGGCAGGATCCCTTCTCCCATGGCGCCGTGCACCCGGCCGTTGATCGCCATCAGTCCGTTCGCATCCAGATCGTTGAATCTGTTTTTGTAAAGCACGGGGATCAGAGAGAGGATCTGTTTGAAATCCGTCTGTGGGCTGTTGAAGGTGACATCCAGTTGAGGCTTTCCATCCTGCTGCGCAAACCAACCGTCGAAGTGAAGGAGCACCTGATTGATGCGCAGCGAATTCTCGCGCAATTGAAAGTGCTGCCGGTCCAAGTCCACTGCCACGTTCAGATCAGCAGCCAGTTCCGCCTCGGTCAAATAGGTCATTCCATTCATGCGGGCCCGGGCTTTGGCGATGGCCGTTTGGGTGGTCAGGACAAACTGCCTGGCGGAGAAATTACCGCTGCCATGATGGGATAGCCCCTCCAGCCGTATCCGGCTGTCCTTTGCTGAATCAGTGAAAGAGATCGTGCCGTCGACGATGCGATAGCTCTGCAGCTCAAAACCCATGCGGCTTGCGGTTGTATCGGTTGCAGCGGCTGGTTTGAAAATCTGCCAGTTGCCCTGACCCCGGCGATTTTGCACCAGGTTGACAACCGGTGCGACAACCTCGATGGTTTTGACCGAAATTTTGTCGTGACGAAAAAAACGGACCAGGTCGACGGCCAGCGAGATCCGGCCGATCCGCACCAGGGTGTCCTGGCTCAAGGGTGGGCGGGGAATCAGGCGCAGAGAATCCAGCGAAACCGTTAACCGGGGAAACTCTCTGATCAGGCCGAGATCGAGGCGGTCAAAATACACCTGGGCGTTCAACTGCTTTTCCGCCTGTCCTTTGAGAATAGCGCCCACCTGGCGGGTAAAAAAACCAGGCGCCAACGCCACAAGCAGTACCAGCAGCAGCAGGATAATGGCGATAGCAAGCAGTATTTTTTTCATCAGAGAATCCCTTCACGATAATAGTGGGCACTCAAAAGTACATCCATCGCCGACCGATGCTGTGCGGGTTGAAGGATTGACAATTCATTTTTTCCGCCTGCCCAGCGCCATCTTACCGCCCGGCGACACCCCGGGGATTCAAAACCAGCGGCTATGGCGAGCGAAGTGAAAGCATGGGGCATGCCCCGGATGGTAAAGGAAAGATACAATAAGAGGCAGGAAAATTCAAGTTAATAATTTCTCAATCTGCCGCGATGCAATCTCCCATGACGGTCCTCTATCGAGTCAAGGGGTCGCCAGCTCCCGGTCATCCATTAATTACGAAAAGATTATTACGCTCCAATGCAGATTATTATTATGCAGGCAATTTAATTGCTGCAATCAAGGCGTTAGTCCGTTTTTTAAGAGCCTGTTAGCAGCGCAGCCAGGCGGTGGTAAAATACTTAATTACCGCAATAGCTGCGATCGGAAATAACGACAGCCGCGTAGCGGCGAAATATCAGTAGAATAGTTATTTCATTTTATTTTGAGCTCCGTAGGAGCGCTACAGAAGAATATGCAAAAACCATCCGAATGATAAAAGCCCCTGATCGGTTGATCCGATCAAGGGCTTGGTTATTTCCAGGTGGAATCACAGGCGAACGGCTGTGCTATCTACGGTTGGGGTTGTATCGCACCGGTTTGCCGGCCACCCGTTCGATCGGATCGTTGACATAAACTTTGCCAAGTCCGATGGCTGAGGTGAAGGTTCCCCCCTTTCTATCCTCGCTGATGCCGTCCGAATAGCCCAAATCCACCGGTATCTTGCCACGGCCGCCCTGCGCATCGATGACAAAGGTGGGGCGTAAAAAGCCGGTGGTCGCGCCGCAGAGGTCCCGGCAGATCTCCTTGCCCTTGTAGACCTCGGTGCGAAAGTGGCCGGTTCCCTCGACCAGATCGGCATAATAGAGATAATAGGGCTTGATGCCCATGCGGCCGAGGCCGTGCATCAACTCGCGCATGATGTCGGTATCGTCGTTCACCCCCTTGAGCAGCACCGTCTGGCAGCCGATGGGGATGCCCAGATCGCGCAGGCACTTGACCGCCTGATAGCTTTGATCGGTGATCTCGTTGGGATGGTTAAAATGGGTGTTGATGAAGAGCTGGGGTTCTTTTAATGATTTGGGCGTATGTTTCTTGAGCATGTCGAGGAATTCCGGGTCCTCGTAGATCCGCATCGGCCAGACGCAGGGGACCCGCGTACCGATGCGGATGACGTCCAGATGGCTGATCCCCCTGAGCTTGCCGAGAATCTCATCGAGCTTTTTGTTGCTCAGCAAAAGGGGATCGCCGCCGGAGATGAGCACATCGCGGATATCATCGTGTGTGGCGATATACTCGATGCCCTTGTTGATCTCCTCGTTGGTGACATTCTTGTGTTCATCGCCCACCTTGCGCTTGCGCGTGCAGAAACGGCAATACATCGCGCACTCGATCGAGACGAAGAGCAGGACGCGGTCCGGATAGCGGTGAATAATGGTCCTGGGACCGCCCAGGGGGATATCGCCCTCCTCATCCAGGGGATCCTCGCTGAGATCCATGTAATGCACCAGCTCCTCAACATCCGGCACCGCCTGTTTCCAGATGCCGTCGTTCATTTTTTCAATAAGGCTGAGATAATAGGTGTTGATCCGCATCGGATATTTGGCAATGACCTCCATGAGGCGTGGATCGACCCGCGCCTGTTGATCCGTGAGCCATTTTTCCAGGTCTTCATAACTTTTCAACGAGTTTTTGAGGATCTCTTTGTACTCCATGGCACTTCTCCGCTCAATGACAGTGTTCAGGTGAACCGCTTCTACGGAACGATGGGCCGCTTCACCCTCGTAGCGATTTTTCATGATCGCCCGGGGACTCTAACCCCACGCGATCTGGGATCCGAAATCGTTTAGGTCGGCCTTGCATCCCTCAACGCCAGTCCGCCGAGGGACGTTTCGCGGTATCGGCTTTGCAGGCTGATCCCGGTTTCATACATGGTTTTCACCACTTCATCAAAGCTGATCCGATGACGTCCATCCGACATGAGGGCATAGGTGTTGTGGGCCAGGGCGCGCTGCGCTGCGAAGGCATTTCTTTCAATGCAGGGTATTTGCACCAGTCCTTCCACCGGATCACAGGTCAATCCAAGGTGATGTTCCAATCCCATTTCAGCGGCGTATTCTATCTGGTTGATGGTGCCGCCCATGATTTGCGCCGCGGCAGCGGAAGCCATCGCACAGGCCGTACCCACTTCCCCCTGGCAGCCAACCTCAGCCCCGGAGATGGAGGCATTGGCTTTTACCAAACTGCCGATCAATCCGGCAGTGGACAAGGCCTTGAGAATAACCTCCTTCTCCGTCTTGTACACCTTTTTATGGTAATACAGCACCGCAGGCAAAACTCCGCTCGCACCGCAGGTGGGAGCCGTGACAATTACCCCCCCAGCTGCATTTTCTTCGGAGACAGCCAGGGCATAGGAAAAAATCTGCGCCATACGCTTAAAGGGACCGGAATACTGATCTGCTTTTGCCCTGCTTTGCCTGGCCTTGCGGGGGAGCTTCAAGCTGCCGGGTAAAATACCGTCCGAGAGCAGTCCGCGGTGAATGCTCTCCTGCATCGCATCCCAGATGTTTTTTAAAAAATCCCAAATCTCCGGACCTTCGACTTGCTCAGCATATTCCCAGAATTTCAGTCCGTTATCACGACAGTATTTCAGAATGGAATCCATGGTGGTATGCGGATAGATCGGGACGGTTTCCGGCCCAGAGGCATCATCCACCACGGCGCCTCCCCCCACACTATAAGCCACCCATCGATCCGTCAATGATCCGGCCGGGTCATATGCCGCAAATTCCATGGCGTTGGGGTGCCTGGGTAAAAATACACCGGGCTCCCATTTGATTTCCACCCTCTGGCCCGAAAAAACGTTATGGATGACCAGATCCGTCAGGTGTCCCTTGCCAGTGGCGGCCAGGCTGCCAAATAAGGTAATTTTAAAATGGTCAGCCTGACTGTTTTTTTCGCGAAACCGTTCAGCGGCCTTCCGTGGTCCCA
>JAKJDB010000328.1 GCA_022706175.1 Candidatus Zhuqueibacterota bacterium
GTGATCTATGCGGGGTGTGAAATCGGCGCTGCTGTGCTGGTGGCGGACGGTGCGGCCGTGCGCGAAAACGTCACTGTCGGAGAGTTCACCATCATCGGCCGGAACGCCACGGTGGAGAACTTTTGCCGCATCGGCAAGAAATGCAAGCTGGAGACCAACTGCTACATCACCGCCTACTCGGAAGTCGGCGACTATTGCTTCATCGCCCCGGGCGTCCATACCACCAACGATAATTATCTCGGCCGCACCAAGGAGCGCTTTAATCACTTTAAGGGGGTGACGGTAAAAAAGGGCGGTCGCATCGGCGGCGGCGCTGTCATTCTGCCGGGCAAAGTGATCGGCGAGGATGCAGTGGTGGCAGCCGGCAGCGTGGTCACCAAGGATGTGCCGGATCGGGTCATCGTCGTCGGCAGCCCGGCCCATCCGCTGCGCTCCGTCCCGCCGGAACAACTGCTGGAAAATCAGGGATGGGAATAGAATACATCTGCTGGGATAATAGGCTCCTTTCAGTTCCTTCTTTTTTTTACGCGTTGGGCGCCGCCCTGAGCGGGCGGTTCGCCTGTTTTCGAAACCTAGTCCTTCCCCCTACACCATCCATCTATTCATACCACGGAGGCCCTGTGAAGAAATTGCTTGGTCTGTTGCTGATGTTTTTGATCGGCGTAGCTTTAGCTGAAGAGGAATCCCGCCTGCTGCGGTTTCCGGCCATCTCTGCCGAGTCCATCGTCTTTACCTATGCCGGTGATCTGTACACCGTCCCTGTCAACGGCGGCCTGGCCCGCCGATTGACCGCTCATGATGGATTCGAAATGTTCGCCCGTTTCTCCCCCGACGGCCGATCGCTGGCGTTCACCGGCCAATACGACGGCAACACCGAAGTCTTTCTGATGCCGGCCCAGGGCGGCGATCCTGTGCGCCTGACCCACACCGCCACTCTGTCGCGCGACGATGTTTCGGATCGCATGGGCCCCAACAACATTGTGATGGGCTGGACGCCGGACGGCAAAGAGATCATCTATCGTTCCCGCCAGATCAGCTTTAACGATTTTATCGGCCAACTGTTTCAAGTGAGCCGCGACGGCGGAACGTCGCAGCAACTGCCTCTGCCGCGCGGCGGATTCTGTTCCTGGTCTCCGGACGGCAAACAGCTGGCCCATAACCGCGTGTTTCGCGAATTCCGCACCTGGAAACGCTATCGCGGCGGCCAGGCCGATGACATCTGGATCTATGATGTCGCGGCCAAGACGACGGAGAACATCACCAGCCATCCGGCGCAGGACATCATCCCGATGTGGATCGGCCATCGCATCTATTTCATCTCCGACCGCGATGAAAACAAACGCATGAATCTGTACGTCTACGACCTGTCGACCCGACAGACCCGTCGCTTGACCCAGTTTAAAGAGTATGACATCAAGTTTCCATCCTGCAGCAGCCAGGCCATTGTGTTCGAAAACGGCGGCTTTATCTACCGCTTCGATGCGGCCACCGAGGCCTGCGTCAAAACGCCGATCCTCATCGCCAACGATATGCCGGACAGCCGCAGGGAGATTAAAAACGTCGCCGAGGGCATCTACGCCTCTGCGGTCTCGCCCGACGGCAAGCGTGCGCTGCTGAACAGCCACGGCGAAATTTTTTCTCTGCCGGCCAAAAACGGGCCGACGCGCAATCTGACCGCCACTCCGGCCATCCATGAACGCCATCCGCAATGGTCGCCGGACGGCAGCCGGATCGTATTCATCTCCGATCGCAGCGGCGAAGATGAGATCTATGTCATGGAGCCCTCCAGCCGCCGCGATGCGGTTCGAATCACCTTCGGCGACAGCACCTACAAGTATGCTCCGCTCTGGTCGCCGGACGGAAAGAAAGTGCTGTGGTCTGATCGACGGCAACGGCTGCGCTGCGTGGACGTCGATTCACGCAAAATCGTCGAAGTGGCGTCCGCCACCCGTTTTGAAATCCGCGACTATGCCTGGTCTCCGGACAGCCGCTGGATTGCTTACACCCGGCCCGAGGAGCTGGGCATGAGCAAAGTGTATCTGACGCGTCTGCAGGATGGGGCCACCGTGGCCGTGACCGACGGATGGTACGAGTCCTATCAGCCCGAGTTCAGCGCGGACGGAAAATATCTCTTTCTGATCTCCAACCGGGATTTCAATCCGATCTACAGCCAGACGGAATGGAATCATGCCTATCAGGACATGGCGCGCATCTATCTGGTCACGCTGGCCAAAGAGACGCCTTCGCCGCTGGCGCCGCAGAGCGATGAGGTGGAGATTAAAAAACTCCCGGCTGCAGAAAAGGAAACCGGCAAAGCGGCTGCGGTGAAAAAGGCGGATACCACGGTGGTCAAAGTGGATCTGGAGGGTTTGCGCGATCGCCTGGTGGCGTTGCCGATTCCGGCAGGACGTTATGGACGGCTTTCCAGCGCCACGGATCAGGTGCTTTACCTTCGGGTGACCGGCCGCGAGGAAAAGCCGCGGCTGTTCGCCTGGAAGTTCAAGGATCGCAAAGAGGTCGATCTCGGCCAGCTGGATGAGTATAGCCTGTCGGCCAATGGGAAAAAGATGCTGGTCCGGCAGAATAAGACCTGGGCTGTTATCGATCTGCCGTCCGCAGCGGTGGAGATAAAAGAAAAGCTCGATCTCTCCGCCATGGATATGGCCGTGGATCCCCGGGCGGAGTGGAACCAGATCTTTAATGAGTGCTGGCGGCAGATGCGTGACTTTTTTTATGCACCCAACATGCACGGCGTGGACTGGCCGGCGATGCGGCAGAAATACGCCGCGTTGCTGCCGTCCGTACGGCATCGCGCGGATCTCACCTACGTCATCGGAGAGATGGTCTCTGAGCTCAACGTTGGTCACGCCTATGTCGGCGGCGGCGATCGGCCTCAGCCTAAACGGGTGAAGACCGGATTGCTGGGCGCCAGGTTGGTGCGGGATTCGAGCAACGGTTATTACCGGTTCGCGAAAATATTGCGCGGCCAGAATTGGAATGCCAAGCTTCGCTCCCCGCTGACCGAGATCGGCGTTGACGTTCAAGAAGGCGATTACCTTTTAGCCGTGGACGGCCGCTCCATGCAAAATTTGACCGATCCTTATGCCGCGCTGCTCAACACCGCCGGCAAGCAGGTGACCCTGACCGTCAATGCCAAGCCGGAAGCCGTTGGTCAACGCGAGGTGGTGGTCGTTCCCATCGACGATGAGTCGGGTTTGTATTATTACGAGTGGGTGCAGACCAACATCGAAAAGGTGAACCGCGCCACCGGCGGACGCGTCGGTTATCTGCATGTGCCGGATATGGGTGTGGCGGGATTGAATGAATTCGTCAAATATTTTTATCCGCAGTTGCAGAAAAAGGCTCTGATCATCGATGTGCGCGGCAATGGCGGCGGCAACGTGTCGCCCATGCTCATCGAACGGCTTCGCCGCGAGATCACCATGATTGAAATCAGCCGCAATACCACCCCGTCGACGGAGCCGTATCAGATGATCTGGGGGCCCAAGGTCTGTCTCATCGATGAGTTTTCCGCGTCCGACGGCGATCTTTTTCCCTATCAATTCAGAAAGTTGAACATGGGCAAATTGATCGGCAAGCGCACCTGGGGCGGCGTGGTCGGCATCCGCGGCTCGCTGCCGCTGTTGGACGGCGGCTATCTCAACCGGCCGGAATTTTCCCGCTATGACGTGGAAGGCAAAGAGTGGGTGATCGAAGGCGTGGGCGTGGAACCGGATATCATGGTGGACAACGACCCGGCGCGTGAGTTTGAGGGCATCGATGATCAGCTGAACAAGGCCATCGAGGTGGTGCTGCAAGAACTGCAGACAGGCGAGAACGCCGTACCGTCCGCACCTCCTTATCCGAAAAAATAATCAATCCCGGATTCAGACTATCCGGTCCGAACGGCGAACGCCTATGGAGCCGGAAAGGATGAGCGGGCTAAGCGTGCTACGGCGGCCTTCCGGTCAGCCGCCGGCGCGGCCGGTTCTTCCGGCGGCTCCATCTGTCACACAAGGTTTGCTTGCACTATGAAAATAATGACCATTGTCGGCGCCAGACCGCAGTTCGTCAAGGCGGCGCCGGTCTCTCGTGCACTGCGCAAAATCGGCGAGGAATTCCTGCTCCATACCGGCCAGCATTACGACGCCAATATGTCGCAGCTTTTTTTCGATGAACTGGAAATCCCTGCACCGGATCTCAATCTGGAGATCGGCTCCGGTCCCCATGGGCTGCAGACCGGACAGATGCTGGTGGCCATCGAAAAGGCATTGATGGCCCAGCAACCGGATTGGGTGCTGGTGTATGGCGACACCAACTCGACTCTGGTCGGCGCTGTGGCTGCCGCGAAACTCAACATACCCATCGCCCATGTGGAGGCGGGTCTGCGCAGCTTT
>JAKJDB010000329.1 GCA_022706175.1 Candidatus Zhuqueibacterota bacterium
CGGCTGGAATCTGGTTGACCGGCCCCATTGTGCTTAGGGACAATATCGATCTACATTTGGAAAAGAACGCCTGTATTCTGTTCAGCCCACAGTTGGACATTTATCCGGTCGTTCACACTCAGTATGAAGGAGTGAGCGCGTTTCGCCGGCAGTCGCCGATCTCGGGCTGGGACCTGGAGAACATCGCCATCACGGGTCCCGGCATGGTGGACGGTTCCGGCCAGGCATGGCGTCCGGTGAAAAAGATGAAAATGACCAGCCGTCAATGGAAGGATCTGATCGCTTCCGGCGGCGTGGTGTCGTCTAACGGCACAATCTGGTATCCCTCCGCACAGGCGATGGCGGGGGAGGCTTTGCTGGAAAAGCTGCAGAAGAAAAACGTTACTGATCCCGCTGCTTATGCGGCGTGCGCGGAATACCTGCGACCGGTCATGGTCTCGCTGGTGCGCTGCAAAAGAGTGCTGCTGGACGGGCCGACCTTCTCCAACTCTCCGGCCTGGAACCTGCACCCCTTTTTGTGTGAAGATGTTGTGATTCGCAACCTGACGGTGCGCAACCCCTGGTATTCCCAGAACGGCGATGGATTGGATGTTGAATCCTGCCGTCGTGTGCTGGTGGAAGAGTGCTCGTTCGATGTCGGCGATGATGCGATCTGCGTGAAATCCGGCAAAGGGGAGCAGGGGCGACGTCTGGCGCGACCCTGCGAAGGGCTGGTGGTGCGCAACTGCACCGTGTATCACGGACACGGCGGTTTTACCATCGGCAGCGAGATGTCCGGAGGAGTCCGCAACGTGGCGGTGCAGCACTGCACCTTTATCGGAACAGACATGGGAGTGCGCTTTAAAAGCACAAGAGGACGGGGGGGCGTGGTGGAGAATATTTATATCGAAAATATCTATATGCAGGATATTCCCACCGACGCCATCGGCTTTAATCTGTTTTACAGCAACCAGGAGCCGCTGGCAGATGCCGCGGAGGCGGCCGCCTTTGTGGCCGAGGCGCCGGTCTCTGATGAGACGCCGCGATTTCGCAGAATTTATCTCAAAAACATTTTTTGCCGCGGCGCCGGCCGGGCGGTTTTTTTACAAGGCCTGCCCGAGATGCCTATCGAAGAGATCGAGCTGCATAACAGCACCATCAGCAGCAAGGCCGGTTTATTTGCGGTGGATGCGCAATCCATCGTTGTGGATCATCTGGCATTAGATACGGCGTCGCCGATGTGCACGCTGACCAATTGCCGCGAGGTGACCTTGCGCAGCACGTTGCCGCTGGAAAAAGGGGTTGCCCTGCGCGTCCGTGGGCCCCGCTCCGCACAGATTCGTCTGCCGGAGGTCAATCAAAAGCTGGGCGGCCAGGTGGTGGAACAGTCAGCAGAGGTGCCGGCGGATGCCGTCCTTCTGTCCAGATAACGCCGGGCGTTGCGCATGACGTTGAACAAATTCAAAACGCTCATCGTCGACGATGAATGGCTGGTGCGGTCAGAGCTGCGGCTCATGCTCTCCGAGTTCGAAGAGTTGACGCTCGTCGGAGAGGCTGCGAATATCGATCAGGCGGTGCCCCTGGTGCAGGAAACCCAGCCGGACGTCATTTTCCTCGATATTCAAATGCCGGGCGCTTCCGGCTTTGAATTGCTGGAGCGCACCGCTGTCTCGGCCCGCATCATCTTTATCACGGCGTTCGACCAGTATGCCATCCGCGCCTTTGAGGTGAACGCGCTGGATTATCTGCTCAAACCCATCAGTCGGGAACGGCTGCAAAAGGCGGTCGCCCGCCTGCACACCGGAACGCCAAAATCGGACTGGCAGGCGAAAAAGGTCGCCTACGAGGATGTGATCTATGTGGTGGCCGACGGCTCCTTAAAGTTCATCAAGCTGCCGCTGCTCAAAGCCCTGACCGCAGCGGGGAACTATTCTTACCTTCTGTATGGAGATAAACCGAGGACCCTGGTGACCAAGACCCTGCAGGAGTGGGAAGAGTTGCTGCCGGACAAATATTTCGTGCGCATCCATCGTTCCGCGATCATCAACTTTGAGTATGTGGATCGGGTGGTCAAATGCGAAAACTATACCCACCAGATCCACCTGCGCGGCGTGGAACAGCCATTCGTCATGAGCCGCCGCTACGCGGCAAAACTGCGCAACCTTCTCAGCTGGTAAAGCGGGTGAGTCGCAGCCGCTGCAATCAGCGGCGGTGCGCGGAAGTCTCACTCGTCGTCGACGCACCGCGCTCCTGATCATAGCGGATTCTGATCTGCGCGTGCACCCACCCCGATTCCTCGTGCAGGTGAAACTCGTAACGGTTTTTAAACATGATCTCCAACCGTTGGCGGATGTTGTCCAGCGACGTTCCATGCACCTCCGGATCTCCGCCGTCATATTCCTTTTCCAGCAGCCGGCCGGTGTTGGAGACGTCGATGGAAAGCAGGCGGTCATGGATGGTGATCAGCACTTTGACCCGCAGGGGCATGGGACTGGTGCGCATGCCGTATTTGATCGCGTTCTCGATCAACGGCTGAAACAGAAACGACGGCACCTGGCAGTTCCGCGCCGCCTCATCGATCTGAAACGACACTTCCAGGGAATCGCGGTAACGGATTTTTTCGATGTGCAGATAGTTGTTGACCGCTCCGATCTCTTCGCTCAGAGTGTCTTCCAGCTTGTTGAAATTGAGCAGGGTGTAACGGAAGAATTCGGACATCTCGGTGATCATCTGCCATGCCCGCTCTTTGTCTATCAGGATCATCGATCGAATCGAGTTGTGCGCGTTAAAGAGGAAATGCGGGTTCATCTGGTAGCGCAGCAGCTTTAACTGGGCCAGATTCGCCAGAGAGGTGGCTTTGAAAAAGTTTTTTTTCTGGTTCTGATAGTCGACGAAGTGTTTGACGATCAAGCCCAGCAGAAGCAGCCCGATGATCTTGGCCCACCAGGTTTTCCACATCGGCGGCGTGATGGTAATGCGCAGCGAGGTTCCTGTTTCGTTCCAAACGCCGTCGCAGTTTGCCGCTTTGACGTGCAACGTGTATTTTCCTGGATTGAGATTGGTGTAGGTGGCCACGTGTTGATGACCGATGTCGTTCCAATCCGGGTCAAACCCTTCCAGTTTGTATTGATAGCGATTTTTGGAGCTGACGGCATAGCTGAGCGCGGCAAATTCGATGGAAAAGACTGAGTGGCGGTGGGAGAGGAGGAGGTGATCCGTATCCGTGATGGACTTGCGCAGCACCCCATCCTCTGTACCGATGTGCACCGGTTTGTTGTTCACCCGTAGACCGGTCAGGACCACGGGCGGGCGCTTGTCTTTTGGTTTGATCGCCTGCGGATCAAACACCGTGACCCCGTTGATCCCGCCGAAATACATTTTTCCATCCCGGCTTTTCAGATAGGCGTTATAGCAGAACTGATTGCTCTGCAGCCCGTTCTCTTTGGTAAAGGTGATGCTGCGACCGTCGACCGGATCAAAGCGAACCAATCCATTGGTGGTGCTTAACCAGAGACGGCGCTGTTCGTCCTCAAGGATGCCGTAGACGACGTTGCCGGGCAGTCCATCTTCATCGCTGTAACGGCGGAACTGTCCGGTTTTTACGTTTAGGCGGAACAGGCCGGCGCCCAGCGTGCCGACCCAGATCTCTTCCCTGTGGTCCTGAAACACAACACGCACTTCAACCGCGGCGGCGTTCTCTTTTACCAGACGGTATTCCGCAAAGGTGCGCGTTTTTTTGTCCAGCTGGCCCAGCCGGCCGTTATTCGATCCAATCCAGATGGCGCCGCTGCGATCCTGCATGAGCGCGGTGATCAGCGTAAACGTGCATAGCGAGTCCTGCGACGGCCAGTGCTCGAACCGGGAGGTGTGGCTGTCGTAAACATCCAGCCCGGCATCCGTAGTGCCGATCCAGATGTCGCCGTCCCGGTCCGCCAGCAGAGTGAGAATATCATCGCTCGCCGGACTGTTGGCCACGTTGGCGGCATGCCGGTAAAGCGTGCATGTTCCACTGCGCTCATGCAAAACGTTGAGACCGCCGCGGAAAGTGCCTGCCCAAATATCACCATGGCGATCGCTGACCAGCGCTTTGATGTTATTGACAGACAGACTGAGGGGATTGTCCGGTTCGTGCTTGTAATAGGTGAATCGGCCGCTGTCGTGATGCCGACGGTTGATGCCGCCCTCTTCGGTTCCGAACCAGATGTCCCCCTGTCGGTCCTGCAGCAGAGCGTAGACCACCTTGTTGTTGAGAAAACGAGGATCATTCGATCGGGCTTGAATGTGGTCAAACAGGTTGCTCTGCTGGTTGAGGTAATTCAGACCATCGCGCGTGCCGATCCATAGATCGCCGTCGAAATCGCGGTAAAAACACTGGACAGAGTTGTGGCTCAGCGCCTTGGGATCGTTTGGATC
>JAKJDB010000330.1 GCA_022706175.1 Candidatus Zhuqueibacterota bacterium
CCCGCCGATGCGCATGCGGATCCCTGCACTGTTGACGGCAAAATTGGTGTTGCCGGTGCCGCAGGTCACCACCATGCCGGGTCGGCCGGCCGTGCCGCTGTGCAGCGCGATCCAGCCGTCGTTGTCAAAATCAAAAGGGGTATTCGGCATGGCTTCGTTAAAAGCCTGGCGCAGCACGGTGAAATCCTCCGCCGTGTCCGCTCCGGCAGCGCCGTAATAGATGTAACCGAGTTGTTCCGGCGTGATCGCTTGTTGGCGAAGGATTTGCGTGATGGATTGGGTCAAACGCGTCACCATCTCATCGCGGCCGATCTCTTGATAATTGGCGCCGCTGCCGCGCAACATGCGATGGACGGCGCCATCCTTCCCGGCCAGCGCATAGGAGGTCTTGCTGTTGCCGATGTCAACGCCGAGTACATAGTTGATCAAGGATTCCGACATTCCGTTTCCTCTGTGCATTCTGCATGCAAAAAATAAAACTCGAACAACCGAGGTTCATTCTTTTATGGAGTATAAAATATCCATCCTGCCGTTCCTCGGCGTGACCTGATTCTCCTTGAACTGGTATTGGATGTGCGAAAGATATATTTTCACATGCAGAGCTCCCTGCGTGGCAGCGAGGGACATCTCTTCTATAGGAATGCGATCCGGATCGGTTTTGCTGTAGGCCTCGTGCAGCCGCTGCACCAGCCCCTTCAGATCGAGACGCACGGTATCCGTGGAAACGTCGTTGACTTTTAACGCCAAGACTGCGGCCGTCATCTCTGCGTCAACGGTGCACGACAATCTATTTTCGAGGAGCTCCATCTCTTTGTTTTCCTGGCCGACGAACTGCCCGCTCAGCATATAATCGTAACCTTTTACGACAAGCCGGTCCTGCTTTTTGCTCCCCAGTGACCGCACATTACCCCACGCCTGGCTTGCTCCACGCAGATATTCGATCCCCATTTTTTCCGCCACCTCTTCCGGCCTCAGCCGCTCCAAGCGGCCTTTAGATTCTTTGCTCAACTCTTCGGCAAACCAAGGCCGAATGGTTTCATACCCATGCATCTCGTGGAGATAGGAGAGGATGGAACTGATCTGTACGGCGTCCTCTGCGGGAACAGGGGCCGCCGGTTTTTGAATGGAATGATTGACCAAAAGGTTGTTTTTAAGCAACAGCTGCTGCAGCCTGGCTGTTTGACTGTGGGCTGAAACCGAAAAAACACTCCACGGGCCAAAGCAAGCCAGAACGGCCATAACGCACAACAGACATGGAATGATCTTGATGTCTTGGCGTTTGCTCAGATTGAAATACAGGGTCAGCAGAATGAGATAGGCCGCCAGCGCCAGGGCGAGGTAACGTCCCTCGGTAAGGCCGTATTCAGAGATCCTTCGCCAAACCGCCAAAGGCAGCATAATGATCAGCGGGATCAATACAACGAAAAACCATCGCCAGAGGATACGGCTCCATTTGTTCTCCTCGTGATTGCGAACGGGGTACAGCAACCACAGCGTGAGAATGCCGGCAGCGGAAAAACCCAGAATCAGCGTGCTGACCCATCCTTTAGGCCAACTCCAGGCCAGAATAATTTTGAAAACATAGGCGTAAAGGATGACCAGATAAACCAGCACCACGGTGGAGAGTATATACTGGGCGAATAGCCTGAGACTTTTGGGGTATTGGGTTTCTTTTTCGAGCAGGGAAAGATTTTCCGGCACACCGGCGAGAAAAAAAGAGGTGCCGAACACACCCACCAGCAGAGCCCACAGTTCGCCGTACCGTTTGCCGGGGATGTCGATGCCGAACAGCTGGTCCAGGGCGGCCAGTGCCAGGGACAGACCAGCCTGCAGCACGCCGGCATAGAACGCGGCTGTGATAAAGCGGAAAACCAGTATCTGGGAAAACTGCCACAGCCCTTTTTGCTCTTGCGTCCTTGCAAAGGGCGCTGCAAGGACGAACAGAGCCAACCCGAACAGAAGGAGGAAAAAACGCCGGCTGCCTGAACCGCCAAAGCAGTGGTTCTCGACCATTTTCTCTTTTCTGCGATCAGCGCCAAACCCAGCAGCAGCGGAAAGCCGAGACCCGCTGACATGAGGATGTTGATGAAAACGGTTGGCTGGCTGGGGCCCGTATGATCGATCAAAATCAGGGCCGCTGCGGTTCCCAGCAGTGCATCGATCATGACCAATGGAAAGCGGGAGCACAGACGAATGAACTCTCGCCCTATCTCCTGAATGGAAGGCAGTTTCATAAAAGGCCTCTCAGTCGGTTGATTGATGAAAATGGCAAAGGATCTGCCGTTTCTCTGCAGGAATATAGCCATTAATCCGGTTTAAAGCAAATGATTGTCGAACCGGCCGGTCCGTCGCTGGATCCTTCGGCGCTCAGAATCTGCAAATGGACGCTGTAAAACATGGTCAGAGTACAATAAAAAAAGCCTGTTTCTCGGCGGAGGAACAGGCTTGAGATTTGGCCCTGCTTTTATTTAACCCGTTTGAATTCGATCCGCCGGTTCTTGGCCCGGCCTTCTGCTGTGCTGTTGTCGGCGATGGGATAGCGTTCGCCGAAGCCGATGGCGGTGATGCGGTCTGCGGTGATGCCTTTGCTGATCAGGTAGCGGCGCACCGCTTCCGCGCGACGTTCGGAGAGCAGTTGATTGTCCTCCGCTTTGCCCACATTGTCGGTATAGCCGCGGATTTCCACGATGGCTGAGCGATCGAGGATCAGGCTGTTGGCGGTCTCATCGAGCACCGGCAGAGATTCCTCGGTCAACGTCGCTTTGCCTGAGGCAAAATTTACTCCGGTCAAAATGATCGCTGAATTGCTCAGCTCGGTTTGCTTGACCTGCATCTCGTCCGGACAGCCATCATCGTCCTGAGAACCGTTTTTATTTTCCGCCTCATCCGGGCAACGGTCGCGGTCGTCGGGAATTCCATCGCCATCCGTGTCGGTCACCTCCGGACAGCCGTCGCCGTCCAGATAACCGTTTATCGTCTCGGCCTGGTTGGGGCATTTATCGATCGTGTCCGGGATGCCATCGCCGTCGTTGTCCGGGTCCGGACATCCGTCTTTGTCCTCAAACCCATCCATGTCCTCTTTTTGGTTCGGACATTCATCGTCCGCATCCGGGATGCCGTCGCGGTCGTTATCCAGGTCCGGGCAGCCGTCGTGATCTTCGTAACTGTCCAGGTCCTCCGGCGCAGCAGGGCACAGGTCCTTGTCATCCGCTATGCCGTCCTGGTCGTTGTCAAGATCCGGAGCGCCGTCGTGGTCCTCAAAATTATCTTTATCTTCCGCCTCCATGGGCAGTAGGTCGCAGGCGTCGGCTACGCCATCTTGATCGTTATCGAGTTCTGGAGCGCCGTCCTGGTCTTGAAATCCGTCAAAATCCTCCGGTTTGAGAGGATCGAGATCGTATTTGTCGAGAATCCCGTCATGGTCGCGGTCGCGTTGATAGCCCCAATACCAGGTCAACCCTGCCATGATCTGCAGGACCTGCGAATTGATGTCGTCTTCGCCGGTGTTGTCCCGGCGCAGATGGATGAGACTGCTGAAGCGCGTTTGTACATCCAGCGAGAGGGCAGGGGTGAAATAGAGTTCCAGCCCCAGGCCCTGGTAGAGCAGGCCGTTCTTGCGCCAGCCGCTGACCCGTTCGCCCCAGCGCCACTGGTGATCCTGCCAAAAAGTCTGTTTTTCTCCGGACAGATAGCGGAGGTCCCAGAAAAGAATACCGGCCCCCAGGGTCAGGTAGGGTTTGATCGGATTGGTTTTATTAGCAGCGACTCTGGCGCCCAGGGTAAAGGGAAAGAGAAAGGTCCGATACGGGCTGTCCGCGTTTTTTTCAAAGTGCGATCCCGGCAGGCTGGGCTTGAAACTGCCGTATCCGGCCTGCAGATCGAGCATCACCAGGCTGCCCGGCGCATATTTCAAGCCGATGCCCGAGATGCTGCCGACCGCGGCACGGTCCGCCGCATCGCCGAGAAATTTAACTCCGCTGGTGTACAGCATGATGCCTTTACCGTTCTCCCAGACCTGCGCCTGAGAGGCAGAGAGAATGAAAAGCAGCAGGAGCATCAGCGAGCTTAATTTGCGCATAGTTTACCCCATGAGAGAGTGTGACGAGTTGCTGATATACCAAACGCCATTACCGTGTATATATACCTGTAAAGGGGAAATAATGCGTAAAGCACATGGCAGATCTGATAAATTTTTCACCGAATGGGGCAAAACGTTGAGCGGTTTTTTACTTGCATTTGACAGCCTGCTTGGCTATACTTTGCTGCAAGGAAAGGAGTGGTTCGTGAAAAGAAACGCAGTATTTGAGCAGGTAGGCATGCTGTTGATCGTGTGCGCCGTCGCCTGTGGCGCGGCGCCGGCCCGAACAGGCTCTATCCCATCCCTGGTGAC
>JAKJDB010000331.1 GCA_022706175.1 Candidatus Zhuqueibacterota bacterium
ATGACCCGGTTGGCGCTGTCTCTTTGCCAGGGACAATTTCTCGTCGGATATACGGATCTGCACGGCGGCGTCGATTGCGCCGCGGCTTGGCGCGATCCTCAGCAGTTCTGTCTGGATCTCCTGGACTCCCCCCAGGAGGCCAAGATGCTTATCGCCAAAGCGGCGGCAGAGTTTCAGGGCGTTTATGATCATTTTCACGCCCTGCTCAAACGCCACCATCAGCCCAGCGTCACTTGGCTGGGCGTGCCCTCTTTCGGTAAAATGCATATCCCCAGTTGCGATTTTGCTTCTTTGCTCTCCAAACAACAGTTCGAAGAGTTCTGCCTGCCGATCACACAGGCGGAAGTCAAACACATGACGCACAACATCTTTCATGTGGACGGCAAGGGCGTGGCGAAAAATTTGCCCCTTCTGCTCGAAATTCCGGAGATCAACGGCATACAGTATGTACAAGGCGTAGGGGATGATCAGCCCATTATGCAGTGGATCCGGGATCTGCAAATGATCCAGCAGGCCGGAAAATCGCTGGTTGTGGACATCGCCCTGGATGAACTGGAGCCGTTTATGGAGGCCTTGAAGCCCGAGGGGGTTCTGCTCTGTTTAGACGCTGAGGAGGAACTGCAGCCGCAGATTATTCAACGGGTCGCCCGGTGGAGAGGCTGACTCGCCATGCACGGTTTGCGATAAAGGTCTGCATCATCGTTCCGATCCCGCAAAGCGGTACTCTTCTCGAGGCAACCGTCTGTGTCCGAGCGTTTGGAAGCAGCTGGCGTCAGTGATCCGCTCAACCAGCCGGACTCTTGTTGACTCCGGTTATGCGATGGTCCGCTATCCATAATCCCGCAAAACGTTTATCCTACCTGCCTGTGAAATCCATAGTACCTTTTTTCATTCCACAGACCTTCGACCAGCTACTGTGAGAGGAGTCGTCGCTGTCGAGATAATTTCTTGAAATCTAATTTTTCATTAGCTATATTAATGAAATGATCCAAGGAGACGCGATGCCCCCTTCTGAAAGCAGCAGACCGCAACACAGCAGTCGTTTTCGTATTCGGCGATTTCTCAACTGGTTCCCACTCGGCCTTACCTACGCTTTTCTGTACATGGCCCGGTACAATCTCACGGTTTCGAAAAACGCCTTGGGCGAACTGATGAGCAAGGCGGATTTCGGCGTCATCTTCGGCGCCGGCACCTTGACCTACGCTTTTGCTTTTTTAGTGAACGGGCCTTTGACCGACCGCATCGGCGGCAAACGGGCGATATTGCTCAGCGCAGCCGGCGCTGCGGTCATGAATGTGCTCATGGGATTTCTGACGTTATCATTATTAACCGCGAACGTCCGTTTCAATCTGGTGTTGTGGTTCTCACTGCTCTACAGCTTGAATATGTATTTTCAAAGTTTTGGCGCTGTGGCGATCGTCAAGGTCAATGCCAGCTGGTTTCATATCCGTGAACGGGGCGTTTTCGGCGGCATTTTCGGCATTCTCATCTCCCTGGGATTGTACTTTGCCTTTGACTGGGGACAGATGATCGTGGACGCCACAGTGGTCAACCCGCAAAATTTGAATTTCGTACAGCGGCTTTTACGTTCTCTGCTGGCCATGGACGGCGCCACTATCGATCAGACGTGGTGGGTGTTCTTTGTCCCTGCGGCGCTTCTCGGTGTTTTTTTTCTGCTCGATCTTTTTTTTCTGCGCGACCGGCCGTCGCAGGCCGGTTTCGCTGATTTCAATACCGGGGATGCGGGCAGCGACGAGGCGGAGCAGCCGCTGAGGACCGGGCAGATCATCAAACGGGTGCTTACCAGCAAAATTTTGCTCACCATCGCATTTATCGAGCTCTGTTCCGGCGTGCTGCGCAACGGCATCATGCATTGGTATCTGATCTTTGCGGCGGACATGGGCTACGGCGTCGATTTTTTTATCACTAAACACTGGGGTTTGCTGTTGATGCTCGCCGGCGTGTTCGGCGGCCTGTTCGCCGGCTGGGTTTCAGACAGAGTGTTCGGCTCGCGGCGCGGGCCGGTGGCCGCGCTGCTTTATGCGCTGATGATGCTCAGCACCCTGGCCATGTGGCCGTTTGTACGCTCTACCTCCAACACGGTGAAACAAGGGATGACGTTGACCCTGCAACCAGAGCAGATCAAACGCTTTCAGGCGCAGCAGGTCGATCGCGCGATGATCCAACAGACGCTGCAAAACCAGGGTTATGGGATTTTCGCTTCCGCACAAGACAACGATTGGCGCCTTACGCACTCGGATGGCAAAATGATGGCCGCCGCCCGGATCGGCAATCTGGTGGTCGCCGAATATCAACGGTTTAATTCGTATCAGAATAAACAGGAAAATATCCAAATCCAGGTCAAGAACCTCGGCCGCTTGCGCGGCGCGGAGACGGACCGCCGGGCATTTGTCCTGGGGCTGATCGTCGTTTTTATGTCGCTGTGCGTCATCGGTGTGCACGGCATGCTCTCCGGCACGTCGACCATGGATTTCGGCGGACGCCGCGCTGCGGCCACCGCCGTCGGGCTGATCGACGGTTTTGTCTACCTGGGTACCGGCATCCAGTCGATGAGTCTTGGCTTTCTGACCTCGCAGAACTGGAGCTATTGGCCGCCGTTCCTGGTTCCTTTCGCCGTCCTTGGTCTTGCGCTTTCGATTAAAATTTGGCATGCCTTCCCTGATGCAAAACGAAGCGGACATTAATCTTTCAAGCTTGGGAGTCATTATGACACGCAACCATTTCGACATTCTCATATTGCTCGGCCGGCCGGCCTCCGGCAAATCCGAAGTCATCGATTTTTTAAAGAAAACCCCGGCCATCGAGCGTCTGGAACGGTTTCATATCGGTGCGATCGATGAGATCGATGATTTTCCCATGTTGTGGATCTGGTTCGAGGAGGACGCCATTTTGGAAAAAATCCTCAAAAAGCCGCGCCTGCATACCGATGCCGATGGATATTTTTTGCACCAGTACCAGTGGGATCTGCTGATCGAACGGATGAATTTGGATTATCAGAAAAGGCTGCGCGACCATGCCGACTATCACAATGAGCACACCACCCTGGTCGAATTTTCCCGCGGGACGGAGCATGGTGGTTATGCTTCCGCGTTCAGCCATCTGTCGCCGGAAATTCTCAAGCGGGCGGCCATTCTGTATATCGACGTGTGTTATGAAGAATCTCTGCGCAAGAACCGGAGGCGGTTCAATCCCAACCGGCCGGACAGCATCCTGGAACATGGTCTACCGGATGCCAAGCTGGAGCGTTTGTATCGCCAAGTGGACTGGCACGAGGTCAGCAAGCCCAGCGCCACACATGTGTCGATTCAGGGGATCCAAGTGCCCTATGTGGTTCTAAAAAATGAACCCGAGTTGACGGACGATGTTCAAAAACTGGCGCCGGCCCTGGAATCCGGTTTGCAGCGGCTGTGGAGTGTGGCGATCGGCCAGTAATTTTTTACCCGTTCGCAAGCACTTAACGCCGCATTCTGAATCCATGGCGCGCGGGTGGCGATCGGTCGTTATGCATCAACACAGTGGAAAATAGATGAACACAGGTTATATCGCCTTCTTGGCCCTTTTATCGTCGTTACCGGCAGCGGCTGAGGACCCGGCACTTGCCGGACTCTTTTCGCGACAGGGGATAAAGGGGACGATGGTTCTTTCGTCGCTGCATAGTGGAAAAAGTTACATCCACAACGTCCCTCGCGCGAATGAGAGATTCTCAATGAAAAGGATTTGCCTCTGCGCCAAAAGCTGACGCGAGAGGCACTTGAGGAAAAGGGAATCATCAAATAATGTGCTGTCGGCCGGGTCGCCCCTTGGGGGCTTGGTTGACCGAATCCTGCGAGTTTCGTTGTTTTATTTTACCTGCGCGAGAAAACGGTCGACATTTTCACGGGTAACGATATCGATGCCGGTATCATAGATCTCCTGATCCGGCCTCTTTTTGTCGACAGCGATATTGGTGAGCATCTCCACACAACGGACTCCCATGGCGTGGGGCCGCTGTCCGATCAACGCCTGCACCAACCCGGCCTTTACCAGCAGCAGCTCTTCACGGACCGTATCAAAAGAGATGACTACGATATCCGAGCGTCGATTCAACGTATTGTGAAACGTTTCAGCCCCGGCGACAGCCGCCCATCCTCCACACACAAACCAGGCATTCAGCGAGGGGGTGGCCCGGGTGAGTTCCTCCATTTGATCCAAGGCCCGGTCCGTGGCATCGTCGCAGAACAGCAGATTCACTTCCTGCCAATCGGTGGCTTGTTCTTTCAATTCATCGCGGAACCCTTTGATGCGCTCGTTCAGATTCAGGGCTCCCAGGGAACCGGTGAGAATGGCGTGCCGCCCCTGCCGGCCGGCGATTTTGATCAGTTGCCGGCCC
>JAKJDB010000332.1 GCA_022706175.1 Candidatus Zhuqueibacterota bacterium
CGACGTTCTCCGCCACTTTGCCGGAGACGTTCAGATTCAGACTCGAGTTCACCTTCAGGTCGCGGCTGTTGCCCACAGCAACTCCCCGGGTAATGCTGCCGCTCTTGGTCAATTGACTGGCATAATCTTCTTCCACCGGCTTGCTCAACGCCTCAGGAACCGCCGCCGCATCGGCCGTCGCGCCGGTCGGTGCGCCGGCGGCCCGCTGCAACAGCGGACGATGGCTGACCGACTTGGGCACAGACAACGGCGAGCGGCGGTAAAAAATGCGGATCTGCGATTTCTCATCCACCGGATGCACGAAGCGCAGAGCCCCGTTGATATAATCCAACTCATAGTCTGCGGCATCCAGAAGCTGCTGATTGATGAAGACTTTTTCCGAATGTTCGATGATGAGGCTGTCGGGAAGGGGATAAGGGCCGCGGCGGCCCTCACCCATCAGGAGCAGATCCTTTTCAAACAGACTGATCCGATCCAGTTTGCCGGTTGTCTGGGAGAACGCCGCGTTGAAAGCAACGCCAAGACTTAATAGGAAGAGCCACCACTTCATCGCCATCATCCCAAGGAAGGGAACCGCGGATTGATGAATTAGACGCACAGGGCTGGACCGCTTCAACATCAATAGATCTCAAATACCTGAATCCGATGGTTATCCGAGTCTGCCACATAGAGCCGGTTGTTCATGACCGTCACACCGACCGGATGTTTGAACGCACCGTACTTTTCCCCTGGCCCGCCATACTGCAGAAGCAGACGGCCGTTGGGGTCAAAAGCGAAAAGCTGCTGATGGGCGCTGTCGCTCACCCAGAGCACGCCGCGTCCATCCAGACACAAACCCGCAGGCCCTTTCAACACGCCCTCGCCCCAAGAGAAGAGCCAGGAGCCGAAATAATCATACACACTGATGCGGCCGGCCCTGCGGTCAGAGACATAGACGCGATCATCCCGGGAGACGATAAGCGCCACCGGTTCCAGGAGCACGCCCTCGCCCCAATCAAAATCGCCGAAAGAGAGCTCCGGCGCCCATTGGGTGTTCAGTTTGAGAATGCGTTGATTTTCACTGTCCGCAATAAACAGATCAGAGTGCAGGCTGATGGCCACAGCGCAGGGGAAGCCTAACCGCAGCCGTTCACTCTCATCCGGAAAACTGTAGGAGGTAATCCAGTGCAGCGCATTGTCACACCGGGCGATGCGACGATTTTCGTAATCCGCAATGAAAACATCAAGACCGTTGTCTGCGCAAATATCCAGAGGTTGCTGAAACTGTTCGTTGGCCCAGCCGAATCCACCGATCATGCTGAGGAACCGGCCGTGCTGATCAAATTTCTGTACACGGTTGTTGCCGGTGTCCGCGACGTACAGATTGCCCTTGCCGTCGTTGGATATGGCATGCGGCCGCCTCATCTGTCCCGGACGATCCCCCTCTTCGCCGAAGGCAGCGAGGAAACGAAGCCGCAGAGAATCCTGCACAACGGGCGCTGAACCCGCCGGCACTGCGCAGAACAGAAAGCCTAAAAGGACCTCCAGGCCCAGTCGTTGCCGCCACCTCATAGCCCTGCCCTTTATCTATGGTTCATCCCCAACGCCGAATGAATACGCTAGGGCCTTCTTGACCGCTGGCTGGGATAGATGACATAATTCTCGCTGCGCATCAAACTGACGCAGCGTCGCCACCGGTCATAGGCCTCTATCACCTCTTTGTCATCAGCAGCCAGCTGGCGGACCTTGCCGTCGGACAGACGCATGCCGCCGTTGCGCTCCTCCTCGTTCAGCACTCGATCGAGCAGCCGGAATTGTTGTCTCTTCAACGAGCCTTTAATAAAACGGTCGTTCTGCGGATCCGAATCATACATGAACATATACGGATCCAGACGATCATCCCGTTGGGTAAAGGAATCGGGCACAATGCGCATAAGCCGATGCCGATACTTGCCAAAGCCAAAATACAGCACAGCGCCCAGCAGCGCCAGCACAATCAACGTATTGAAATTTTTGCTCATATGTCCCAACCCGATTTTTGACAAAAAAAGATAGTTTTGTTATTGTTAAATTTATGCTTATATGAACTGAAAGTCAAGAGAAAACTATTCAGTCTTGAGAAAAAGCTTGTAACTTCTAATTATTTGTTTTAACTTTTCTAATGCGATTATCGCTAAAAATAATTGGTTTGGCGGCTCTCCTGCTGGCCTCCTGCGCCTATCATCCTGACAGTGGTTACTCAAATCGTACCGAGGCCACGTCATCGCCGCTGGATGCCGAACTGGTCGAACGATTCAAAGCAGAAATTCGCCGTTTCTGGCAAGCGCCATACGTCTGGGGTGGCGCCTCGCCGCAGGGCACCGATTGCTCCGGCTTGGTCTACAGCATCTATCGCAGAGCGGCAGATCAGACCATTCCCCGTCTCACCACGGATTTGTACGCAGAGGGGCGGCCGGTCCACTGGAAAAATCTGCGTTTCGCTGATCTGGTGTTTTTCAGCATGGGAGCGGGCCGCACGCCACGACACGTGGGTTTGTATATCGATCGCGGCTTTTTTATTCACGCCTCGGTTTCAAACGGCGTGACGCTTTCTCATCTCAGCGATCCGCCATTTATGGAGACCTACCTAGGTGCAAGAAGGTACCTCGAGTAATCCATCGCCCGCAACGCCCCCCGCCGTCAAAAGGCGGGACATCCTTACTCTGGACATCGAGCGACTGGCCTACGGAGGCGCCGGAATCGCCCGCTATCAGGATCTGGTGATTTTTGTCGAACAGGCGCTGCCCGGACAGCAGGTGCAGGTCTGCATCAGTAAAAAGAAGAAAAATTTCGCCGAGGCGCGGCTGCTCACGGTCATCAAACCCTCTCCCTTGCAGCTGCAGCCGGTCTGCCGCCACTTTGGTCCATGCGGAGGTTGCGCGCTGCAAAACCTGGCCTATGCCGCACAGGTGGAGGAAAAGGCTCGACAGGTGGCCGAGTCTTTAAAGCACCTCGGCGGTTTTCCTGATGTGGTTCTGGAGCCTGCCCTGGGGTCTCCGGAGCAGTTCTTTTACCGCAACAAAATGGAGTTTTCTTTTTCCGAGCACAGGTACGTGCCGCAGGAAGAGCTGAACCGAAGCCTTCCGATAGAACCGGGTCTTTTTCTCGGCCTTCATGCAAAGGGCTTTTATAACAAAGTCATTGACCTCCAGGAATGCCATCTGCTGGCGCCGCTGAGCAACGACCTGGTGGCTACGGTGCGCCGTTTCGCCCTGCACAGCGGTGAGGCGGTGTTCAACGCACAGACCGGCGCCGGTCTGTGGCGCTTTCTGGTGATCCGCCATGCCAAACACACCGGCGAATGGCTGGTCAATCTCGTCGCTTCCGAGTACAAGGAAAAACTGGCGCAACAGTTCAGGGACGAGATGGTGGAACGATTTCCCCAGATCACCAGTTTGTTGTACAGCACCACCCGCAGTCGCGCCGGAGTGGCTTTCAGCGAAAAAGAGCACCTGCTGCACGGGCGCTCCTTTATCCGCGAAACCATCGGACCGCTCGGCTTCAACATCTCGGGCAATTCGTTTTTTCAAACCAACAGTCTGCAGACCGAACGGCTGTACGCTGTGGTCAAAGAATGGGCCGCGGTGCAGCCGCATGAAACGGTTTTCGATCTGTATTGCGGCGCCGGTACGATTTCGCTTACGGTCGCCCCGCAGGCAAAACGGGTGATCGGTTTCGAATCGGTCGCTGCCGCCGTAGCCGATGCCCGGCGCAATGCGTCGGAGAATCACATCCAAAACTGCGATTTCGTTCTCGGCGATCTGCGCGATCAGTTGGACGACACCGCGGCGATCACCGGCGCCTGGGGCTCGGCGGACGTCATGATCATCGATCCGCCGCGCGCCGGCATGCATCCCAAAACCGTTCAGGCCATTCTGCGGCTGCAGCCCAAACGGATCGTTCATGTTTCCTGCAATCCCACCAGTTTGGCCCGGGATTTAAAATTGCTCTGCGAGGGCGGCTATCGCTTGGGCCGCGTCAAACCGGTGGACATGTTCCCGCACACCACGCATATTGAAGTAGTGGCTGAACTGAAAAGATAAGAGTACCGTATGGACTGGAAAGGCAGGTATGGATTTCATCATCAAAGCAGTGATTCTCGGCATTGTTGAAGGCGTAACAGAATTTTTACCCATCAGCAGCACCGGCCATCTGATCCTCGCCAACCATTTCATCCAATTCACCGGCGATCTGGCCAACCTGTTCGATGTGGTGATTCAATTGGGCGCCATTCTTTCGGTAGTGATCTACTTCTGGCGCCGTCTTTACCCCTTCTCCGCGGATAAAACCCCGGAGGAAAAAACACGGACCTGGACCATCTGGAAATTGACCCTGGCCGCCACTGTGCCTGCCCTGTTCATCGGCGG
>JAKJDB010000333.1 GCA_022706175.1 Candidatus Zhuqueibacterota bacterium
GGCTCACTCGCCCCGGAGCCGGCGTGGACCAGCCTGTGGAACAAACATATCGTCAACTATCAACAGGCACGAACCTGGATCCTGCCTTCTTTGAGGAAACAACAGGATGCCACAGCCGAGCTCACCGGCCTATGGCACTCTTTTGCCGTCTCTCAGGAGGGCATCTATCGAATTGAATATGCGCATCTGCAAAAACTCGGTTATGATTCCACCTCGCTGAATATGGCACAAACGGGCGTCTACACCGCCGGCGGCAGGGAATTGGACGTGGATCTCGCTGCGGCTGAGCCTTCCCTGCGCCAGGTGGCAAGCTATTTTCATGATCATAACCGGGACGGCCTGTTCGGCCGATCAGATTATTTACTGTTTTACGGCCAATCGGTCTCCGGCTGGGAATCGCTCGAGTCAAACCTACCGCCGTCCCATTATATCAACCGCTATACCCGAGAGCACATCTATTGGCTGAACTCCGGTCATCAGCAACGAGTAGCCATGGTGGTGCAATCCTCACAATTCCCGGATGCGCTGAATCCCACGCCGGTGAGCACCGGCATCGGCCGTATTTTCATGGAAGAGGAGATCCTCAATAACGCCAAATCCGGATACCGATGGTACTGGGACTGGTTCAATGGAAACAGCGCCGGTCACTATGCTCTGGCAGCGCCCAACCTGGTGGCTTTAGACAGCGCCAGACTCAAGCTCCATTTCCAGGGAGCGTCTGAGCACCCCCACACCCTGTCCATCTTTCTGAACAAGCAGCTGCTGGGACGCACGGATATTTATTACACGCTGGCAAAAACCTTTAATTGGCAAGGCGTGTTGCCCTGGTTGCCGGAGAACAATCAATTGCAGATCGTGCAGCTTTCCGCTTCAGGTCAAAAGGATGAAGTCTATTTCGATTGGCTGGAGCTGGAATACCGCCAATCGCTGACGCTGCAGTCCGGCGTGCTCGCTTTTTGGTCTGAACCCCATGCCGGCGCCTGCTGCTATCAGATAAGCCAGGCTCCAACCGGAGCGCTTGTTTTCGACATCACCGATCCCTATGCCGTGCGATGGCTTCAAGCAGAGGTCGCAGATTCCTTTGCCGCTTTTACCGATTTCACGCCTGCAGGCATGGGTGAAAAACACTATCTCGCCATGGCCGCGGAGCAGATCAAACCGGTTGGGGACATCGATCCCGCTCCGCACATTTTTCCCCGTCTCCGTTCGACCACCCTTGAAGCCGATTATCTCATCGTCTCCTCCGCCTCCCTCAGCGGACCGACGCTGGAACGCCTGGCTCAGCATCGCAGGGACAGCCGGTTCTGGCCGCATGCAGGCCAACAGCCGCGAGTGATGAATGTGCTCATAGAAGAGATCTATGACGAATTCTCAGCAGGCATGGTGGACCCGGCGGCGCTGCGCAATTTTCTCAGGTACGCCTATCGCCAATGGGAAACGGCGCCTGCCTATGTCCTGCTGGTGGGAGACGCCTGTTTTGACATCAACAACAACGGCGGCGCCTCCCCACCCACTCTGATCCCCACCTACCAGGATCAGGGCATCGCCACTGACGACTGGTTTGTCTGTCTGGAGAGCGAGCATATTCCCGCCATGTTCATCGGCCGGCTGCCGGTACAAAATCAGGATGAGCTCGCCACGGCAGTGCAAAAAATCATCTCCTATGATACCGCGCTGCAGCCCGGACCTTGGCAAAACAATCTGCTGTTTGTCGCGGATGATGATTTTTCACCCTCGCACACTTTTACGGATTATGTTTTCAGCTTCGACAGCGAAAGCATGGCGGCTGATTCAATCGCCCATCCTTTTGATGTGCACAAGATTTATCTTTCTGAATACAAACGGGATGCTTTCGGCGTCAAGCCGGATGCCAGGCGGGATTTGTTCGAAAAGTTCAATCGCGGCTGCCTGTACGTCAATTTTCTCGGCCACGGCAATCTGGAGGTGTTGACTCATGAGGGTCTGTTCAACAGCCCGGATGATATCGGCAGTCTGAAAAACCAGGAGCGGCTGCCGCTGTTTTTCGCCGGCACCTGCGCCGCCGGGCAATTCGATTACGATCGTAAAAAAAGCCTGGCCGAAGAACTGCTGCTGCATCGCGACGGCGGCTGCCTGGCGGTCATCGCCGCAACGCGCTGGAATGCACACAACATCACCTCTGCCATCAATCAGGATTTTTTTCACACTGTTTTTTCCACCGGTCCGGATGAAGCCCTCAGCATCGGTCAGGCCCTGGCAGGCGCCAAACTGCGTTCGCGCTATCCCGATCATCGTGAACTGCTGGTGCTCTTTGGCGATCCGGCCCAGCGATTGGCGCTCCCCAGCTTGTCTGTGGATTGCCGCACGGCGCCGGATACGCTGACGTTGCGTAAAAACGTTCTGCTCAAAGGCCGGGTGTCGCGCGCCGGTGAACCGGTGGATGATTTTTCCGGTTCTGTGCAGGTCAAGATCTACGAGAACGTGTTTCAACGCTATGCCACGGCCCATACCTACACCTTGACCGGCCGACTCCTCTACGAAGATACCGCACCGGTGGTAAACGGCTGGATCGACCACCGCTTTCGAATGCAAAGCGATTCCACCAGTGGTGGATTGAACGGCCGGATGGTCCTTTTTGCCTGGGAGAATGGTGAACGGCCGCGTACCGCCTCAGGATATCTCCAGCCACTGTTCGTCGCTCCCGACACCCTGGCGCCGGGCTTCCACAAAGACACCACTGGTCCGGAAATCCGCTTGCTGGTGAAGGGCGTAGAGGCAAACACGGCCGAGACCATTCAAATTGAACCAGCGGTTCAGATGACCTTTTCCCTGAAAGATGCCGAGAGCGGCGTTCAATACAAAGCCGCAACCGATTTTAGAATGACCTTGCAGTTAGATCACAGCGCCGACAGCTTATGGGACGTTACCTCGCAGTTTATCCCGGACGCGGCGAATGCTCAGAGCGGAACGGTGTCTCTTTCCTTCGACCAACTGACGGTCGGGCCGCACAACCTGGTTTTCTCCGCATGGGATAACGCCCTGAACCTATCTTCGGCAGAATATCGCCTGCAGGTGGTTCCTGCCGAGTTCGCCCTGCAGGACCCGTTGAATTATCCCAATCCGGCCGCACGCACCACTTTTTTTACCTTTGCGGTGACGCATGATGCGCAGGTGACCATCAAGGTCTACACGGTGGCGGGCCGCCTGGTGCGGAATTTCACCGAGGAAGCGTCGGCAGGCTTTAACCGAGTACCGCAGGAGGGTTGGGATTGCAGGGACCAGGACGGCGATGAACTGGCCAACGGCGTCTATCTGTACAAGATCACTGCTCGAGAACGGCAATCCGAATTTTATCCATCCAGCGGCCGGACCAGCGAAGCGCTCGGCCGGTTGGTGATCATGAGATAAAGACATTGAGCTCAGCCTGGTCGGTATAGATCATTTTTCAACAGCGCACCCATAGGGGATCCTTTACTAACCAGTTGTCTTAATGAAAAAGGAGGTGAACCGCAAACGTGACTATTCACAACATCCTATCACACCCTAAAAAAGGAGGTGCCCGGCCCATAGGAATTCGACAGAAATAGGCAACCAACACACAAAAGTCAGTCAAAATCAATAGGAGTTTATCATGAAGAAAGCGACGTTATCCGTGTTACTGTGCCTGGCGTTGGCCCTGTCTGTTTTCGCCGGCGTGACCGAAATCAAGATCTACAGCAATGACAATCCCGTCCGATTTTACGGCGACAACCCGGTTGGACCGAACGCAGCGGCCAATTATCTCGGCCAGAGCAAGTCCCGACCCCACACCAACGGCGTAGTAGCGCGTATCGGCATGAACAATGACATCATGACCAGCGTAACCCCTCCTGACAGCGCTCAGATGTGGGCTACCAAAGAAGCGGCTGCCATGGGCCCCTATGGCATTAAAATACACATGGTCGGTATGCCCAATCCCCGTCTCTGGATCGACATTCAGCGCGATGACACCCCCGGCTATACCAATTACCTGGATGCCTCGGGCACGGAGCGCATCACCTTCTGGATCAAAGGCCCCAAAGGTTGCCAGTATCCGTTGTGGTTGCGCACCCGCAGCAAAAACAGCCCGGTCGACGGCAAGGATGTATACGGCGCCTATATCTGCATTCAGGGTGAAACCATTGTGCGCATGGATGCCTTCGGCTACCCCTATGCCGCTTCCATGACTCCGTGGAACGGTGAATGGCAGTTTGTCTCCATTCCCTGGGCGTTCATCAAAACGACCAATCCGGCTGATCTGCAGGCGGTGGTGCCCTACAGCTGGGGTGGACATGTGGAAGGCGGCCACTATTGGGGCGAATGGCTGGATCTCTCCAATATAAGATGGTTGGCGCTGGATTCCGGCGACGGCGGCGGCGCG
>JAKJDB010000334.1 GCA_022706175.1 Candidatus Zhuqueibacterota bacterium
TTCAGGCAAACAGTCCGGCGATCTCGTGCCGGTCGTATACCAGGGACCGCCTCTCGAGCCATTCACCCGCTATCACTGGGCGGTGAAAATTCAGGACGAAACCGGCGCCTGGTCCGATGTGTCGCCGGTCGCTTTTTTCGAGACCGGAATGATGGACAGCCGGAACTGGAAGGGTGATTGGATTACCGACACGCAGGATTATTCGCTCAAGCCCGCGCCCTATTTCAGACACGCCTTTAGCGTGCAGAAAAAAATTCAATCGGCTCGCGTCTATATCGCGGTCGCCGGCCTCTATGAGCTGTATGTGAACGGTGAAAAGATCGGCGACCAGCGGCTGGACCCGATGTACACACGTTTCGACCGGCGGACGCTGTACGTCACCCACGACGTGACAAAAAATCTGACCAACGGTGAAAACGTGGTGGGCGTCCTGCTGGGCAACGGCTGGTACAACCATCAATCCACCGCGGTGTGGCTGTTCGACAAGGCGCCTTGGCGCAGCCGCCCCAAATTCTGCCTCGACCTTCACATTCGATACACCGACGGATCGATGGAGATCGTTCGCTCGAATGATCAATGGAAAACCGCATTAAGCCCGATCATCTTTAACAGCATCTATACGGCGGAGCATTATGATGCACGCCGGGAACAACCAGGCTGGAACCGGGCCGGATTCGACGATGCACAATGGAAAGAAATTTTACGGATCAACGCCCCTTCCAACTTTATTATCGGCCAGGCGGTGCAGCCGATCCGCAATGTGGAAGAGATTCATGCCGTTGAAATGCTTCGCCAGGATGAACGCACCTGGCTTTACAACTTTGGCCGAAATTTGGCCGGAGTGACCCAAATCCGCGTCAGTGGAGCTGCGGGCACGACGCTGCGGCTGAAACACGCCGAACGCTTGGACAGCCGGGGACGGGCCGACCTGTCCAACATCGAGGTCCATTACCGACCCACAGACGACCAAGACCCCTTTCAGACGGATATCTTTATTTTGAGCGGAAAAGGCGAAGAGTCCTTTATGCCCCGATTCAATTACAAAGGATTTCAATATGTGGAGGTGACCAGCGACAGACCCGTAACCCTGACCAAAGAAAGTCTTACCGCCTATTTTATGCACAGCGATGTTCCGGTTGCCGGCGCCATTCAATCTGCGAATCCTCTGCTGAACAAAACCTGGACAGCGGTGAACGCTTCCTATCTCTCCAATCTGTTCGGCTATCCCACCGACTGTCCGCAGCGCGAAAAGAACGGCTGGACCGGCGACGCCCATGTCAACAGTGAAACCGGGCTGTACAATTTCGACGCCATCACCGTGTATGAAAAGTGGTTGGCGGATCACCGCGATGAACAGCAGCCCAACGGCGTGCTGGGAGCCATCATCCCCAGCAACGGCTGGGGGTATCACTGGGCTAATGGTCCGGACTGGACCAGCACCATCGCCATCATTCCCTGGAACGTCTATCTGTTTTACGGCGACATCCGCTCGCTGGCGAACTGCTACGACAACATCAAGCGCTATGTCGACCACATCGATGAACTCTATCCCAGCGGCATCACCGACTGGGGGCTGGGCGATTGGATTCCGGTGAAATCAAAGGCGCCCAAAGAGTTCACCTCATCCATCTATTACTATGTGGACGCCGATATCCTTGCCAAAGCAGCAGGATTGTTGGGCAAACAAGCCGATGCCGAGCGATACACCGCTCTGGCGGAAAAAATCAAGAACGCCATCAACGCCAAATATCTGGACCGCCGCACCGGGCTCTATGGCAGCGGGCTGCAGACCGAACTGAGCTGCGCGCTGAAATGGGGTATAGTGCCTAAAGAGCTCATCGACCGGGTAGCGAAAAACCTCAGCGACCGGGTGATCGCGGACAACCGGCACGTGGATGTGGGAATGCTCGGCAGCAAAGCCATTCTCAACGCATTGAGCGAGAACGGCTACGCAGACCTGGCCTATCAGGTGGCGTCCCAGGAGAGCTTTCCCTCCTGGGGATGGTGGATCGTCAATGGCGCAACCACGTTTCCGGAAAATTGGGTCTTGGATGCGAAACAGGACATTTCTTTAAACCACATTATGTTCGGGGAGATCAGCGCCTGGTATTATAAAGCGCTGGCCGGCATTCTGCCGGATGAGACACAACCGGGATTCAAGCGAATCCTGCTAAAGCCGAATTTTGTCGCCGGCCTGGACCACTTTGAAGCGATGCATGAAGGACCATACGGAACCATCCGCTCTTCCTGGAAAAAATCCGGTAATACAGTGGACTACACCGTGGCCATTCCGGCCAACAGCCACGCTTTGCTGCAAGTGCGGGCACGAGAGATCCGTGAAAATGGAAAACCTGTTGAAAAAAATCCGCAGATCACCATGCAGGAGCAGAAGGATGGAATGATCCAACTCGCTCTGGCGGCGGGCGTCTATACGTTTCGCATCAAGTTGTAACGCGCAGGCGGCCGTGACGGCTGACTGGACCGTCACGGTTCGACCCAACGACAAAGATCAGAGCATAATAGCTCCCAGGTCCGCAAGATGACGGCGCACCGTTGCTGCGTCCACCTGGGAAACGGGGATGCCGTTTGCAGCAGCCAGGGAAGCGGTCACTCCCGCGGCTTCGCCCACCTGATTCAAGTTGACCATGACTCGAATGCCGCCGAACGCGCTGCGATCGGCAGAGATCATCCTGCCCGCCATAATCAGGTTGTCTGCGCGATCGCTGACCAGAGTGGACAGCGGGATCTGGTAGTAATCACCCTCCGGTTCTTTGAACTTGAATTCACCGGTCTCCGGATCGTGCACGTCGATATGATACGTGCCGTTGGCAATGGCGTCCGGGAACCGCCTGCAGCGCACCACGTCTGTTTCCGTCAGCGTATAGTTGGCGGCGAACGATCGCGTCTCACGGACGCCGATGGTGGAGGCGATATCGACCAGACAGGGCTTGTTATCCGCTCCGCCGTACTTGCGCGCCAGGTCCATATAGGCGCGGATCTGACGCCGCCCCTCGATCTCTGCCGCGGTCAGCTGATCGGCGTCGCAGGCGATGGTGTTGAATGCATGAGTGTAGGCGCACATCTCCACGCCGGGCGAGCCGGGAACCGGAGCGCCCCAGCCGTGATCCAGCGCCAGGCCGTACTCCTCGCGATGGTCCCGGATGAGCTCATGGATACGGGCCGGCAGACCTGCTATCTCGGCACAGGTGGTGGGCGGCTGCAGTCCATCCCGGATGGTATAGGGCAGCCCCGCATCTCGGGCCAGATCGCCATCGCCGCTGGCGTCGACATAAACCTTGGCCCGGATCGCCTGCCGGCCGTTCTTGTTTTCGATAAACACCGCACTCACCCGCCGGCCATCCAGGTGCGCTCCGGTGTAATACGTATGCAAGAAAGGCGTAATGCGGTTTTCGACGATGAGCCGATCCAATTCAATCTTGAGCTCATCGGTGTTAAGGATAAAACCCTGCTTGCCATGGACGCGGGCGGCGTCGATTTTCATCAGCCGCTCGAGCACCAGCAGGGTCAGACCGGCGATGATCGGTTTCTTCTCCTGGTTGCTTTCCAACTTGTGCCAGACGTTCACCAGACCGGAGCCGGCCACACCGCCAAAAGCGTTCTGCTTTTCGATCAGCACGACGCTGGCGCCCATCTGCGCGGCGCGAACGGCCGCAAATACGCCGGTGCACCCCCCTCCCACTATGCACACGTCCACGTCTTGCACCACCGGCGTTTTACGCGGACGCTCCTCGATGCTGTCTGCTGCAAGCGGCGCTGCGTCTTGCCGTAGACCTTGTCTCGTTTGGGCCATCAGATCGGCTGCACCAAGCATGCCGGCAAATTGTAGAAAAGTTCTTCGTGTGATCATGGTGTCCCTCGTTCATTCGCATGACGCCGGACGTTCACTTGACGGCCGCCGGCGTGCAAAAATATAGCTTTTTAGCCGTTGGAGGTCAAGACAATTCTCCTGTCGAAGCAGCGCTAAATGGGACTTTCAAGCCAAGGCTTTGATCAATAATCCGACAGAGTTGAAAACGGCAAGACCATGGTCATGGTAAACGCCGTCTTTTTCCACCCAGCAGAAAGCCGACCGCAGGGGCTCGGCGCTGCACTGATCGCACCGATCAAAGGATTTGTCCAGGCCAGTCAGATCATACCGTTTCTTTTTGTCAGAGGAAATCGGTGCACTGTCTCTCGGTTTAGGCATTGTCGCAGGCGTGGTCGGCCGGCTTTCGACGGATGAAATCAGTGACAGCTTTAAAGCGGGCGCGCGCGATACGATGGGAGTGGCGTTTATCATCGCCATTGCCCGCGCCATTCTGGTGGAGGCCGGCGACAACAAAATTCTGGATGTAATGTTGTAC
>JAKJDB010000335.1 GCA_022706175.1 Candidatus Zhuqueibacterota bacterium
GACCTGCCGAAAGCGCTGGCCGGCGCGCCCCCGGGCGCGCCGGTGGTGCTGCTGTCCCACAACCCGGCTCTCCTCGAGCAGCAGCACGACCCTCGCGTAAGCTTGGTGCTTTCCGGGCACACGCACGGCGGCCAGATCTATCTGCCGCTCTTGGGGGCGCCCTGGGTGCGTTCCCCGGGCGTCCGTCTTCCCAGCCGTGGTTTGTCCCGCCACGGCAACGCCACGCTGTACATCAACCGGGGGTTGGGCACGATCCTCTTCCCCATCCGTTTTCTCAGTCCACCGGAGATCACAGTGATAAAAATTCAGGGTACGCGAAAAGCCGCAAGAAAGGAATAACTCGGAAGGCGGTCGATCAGGGGAGCACACGAGGATCACCTGACGATGATCGGGAGAGTCATAGTGTGCGATGGCGTCTGCTTTTTCCACCCGCGGTGGTGCGAGCGCACTCGGCCGGGGTAGTGGTTGCCATGATCGACGAGAATATAAAAAGTATACTTTTTTATTGATTCTGTCAATAAAAGGCAGTATATTAATGGCTGTAATTTTTTATCGGTCTTTGCCCTTTCGGCCGGTCCGATAGGCGGCTGCTCCCGGATGACCCGGGTGGACACTTGGCAAAGAACAGCGGTAAGACCAAGATAAAAATAGTTGCAATTTCTCTTGTATTTCCTAAAATATTGCTGTAAATTATACACAATTTGAGCGACTAAACAAGCCGTTTTTCACATTATTCACCCCAATCAATCTTTTTAGGAGGTTACTTTCAATGAAGGTGAAAACACTCGTTGCAGTGCTCGTCGTGATTTTCGCGATGACCCTGATCGTCGGTTGTGCCAAAGTTCCGCAGCAGGAACTGGACGCCGTGAAGGCAGCGTTGGATGCCGCCAAAGCCGTTGAGGCTGATCGGTATGCCCCTGAGCTGTTCAATGCCGTTAAGGACTCTTTGAACGCCATCAACGCTGAGATCGAGAAACAAAACTCCAAGTTCGCACTGTTCCGCAGCTACTCCAAAGCGAAGACCATGTTGGCCGCCACCCTGGCTGCTGCGAACAACGCCAAAGACACCGCTGTCGCGAACAAAGAGAAGGTCAAAGCCGAAGCCACTGACCTGCTGGCGAAAATCGGTCCGGCCATCGATGATGTGAAAATGCTGATGAAAAAAGCACCGCGCGGCAAAGAAGGCAGAGCGGCTCTGGAAGCCATGAATGCCGATCTGGCCACCGTCGAAGCCTCGGTTGCTGAAGCCAACACCGCCCTCACCAACGGTGATTTTCTGACCGCCCGTGACAAGGTCCAGGCCGGTCTGCAAAAGGTTGCGGCCATCTCCGAAGAACTGCAGCAAGCGATCAACAAAAAATTGGGCCGTTAATCATCTCTTTCGCGCCTGATAAATCATGTAAACCTCAGTTCACCGCTTTAATGGGTGGACTGAGGTTTTCTATTTAAGACCCAGTACGGCTCGATCGGCGAACGGTCGCCGCCATTTCAGAACTTGATTATCCGCTATGGACGCACAAAATTCCGAAAACGAACCTCGCCGGCTTTTTGAGAAAAACTGGTTCTTGTTGCTCAATCTGTTCCTGGCTCTGGGGCTGATCGGCTTTACCCTGATCATCGAGCTATCGGCCGAACCTCCCTTTGAAGCTTACCAAAAGGCCCGCAAAGCGGTAAGCCTGGCGCGCAAAAATCAAGCGAACATCTACATGGCGGATGAGCTGGTCGATGCCGAGTATTTACTGGAACAAAGCAAACTCGCCTGGCAGCGCGAGAACCGCCGTTGGCGGGTGAATCGTAATTTTTACACCGCACGACGGCTGGCGGCGCAGTGCTCCAGCAAAGCGAGCCATGCGGCCGCGCGCAGCATCGCCAAGCGCGATTCTCTGCGCGAGTTGACTCAAAACGGCATCCGCGAGATCAAAGCGCAGATCGAAGCCTTTCGGCCCGATTTCCAATCCCTGCCGCTGGACAATCGGCTGCGTCAGAAATACGTGCTCAGCGAGCTCAATATCATGGAGAGCGAGGCGGCCTTTAAAAGGCAGGACTATAAAAAAGCAGCGGCCCGGTATAAAACCGCGGCGGATTATATCAGCCGGGCGGGCAACGAAGCCACGGCCACCATCACCAACTATTATGCCAATGCGCCCAAGTGGCGCCAATGGGTGCAAGAGACCCTACGTTGGTCCAAGGAAAACAACGACGTGGCTATTGTGGTCGACAAGATCGACCATGAATGCTATCTCTACTCCGGTGGCGAAAAAATACGTGAATTCAGCATCGAACTGGGTCCCAATTGGATCGGCCACAAACTGCAGCGCGGCGATAACGCCACGCCGGAGGGCTGCTATCGCATTCGCCGCAAGAAGGCTAACGGTCAGACAAAATATTACCTGGCCATGGAGATCGATTACCCCAATGATCAGGATCGCGCCCGTTTCTACGCCGCCAAGGCCCGCGGTGAAATCGCCGGCAACGCGACCATCGGCGGCCTGATCGAAATCCACGGCGACGGCGGCAAGGGCGCCAACTGGACCGCCGGCTGCGTAGCGCTGAGCAACCGTGATATGGAAAAGCTGTTCAAGCTCTGCAAGGTGGGCACCCCGGTCACCATCGTCGGCTCCACCAAAGGAACGCCGGTAAGAACCTCACCCCGTTCTCTTTCCGACAACGGAGCGAAAAACGCGAGGAGCGCCGAATAACCTGTCGCGGAACCGGAGCTGGTGAGAGCCCCTGTTCCAGGCACTTGGTGGACACAACAACTATGACCGCGAAAACCCAAACCTTAGCCCTCAAAGAAACCGCCGACTTTAATCCGGAGGAATCGGAAAAGAAAATCGGCCTGGCCGTTTTTCTCGGCCTCGCCGTGGGTGCGATTCTCGCTTTCTTTGTCTTTCTCTATGCCCCGCTGCTGCGCGATTATATCTATTGGATCGTGCCGGAAACCAAATCCTTTTTCGTGGACCAGCAGGCAGACGCCGCCCGCTTCAGCAAAGAACTTGAACGGGTGGAGAAACGGCTCGCCGCAGCCCAAAAAAAATTATCGGCTCTGCAGCCCAAGGACAATTATCTGATCGTCGATACCTCCGGCAATCGGATCTTTCTGATGAAGGACGGCCAGGTCCTGCATCAGGGCACCTGTTCCACCGGCAAATATGTGTTGCTCAAGGTCTCTAAAAAGAAACAGTATGTCTTCAAGACACCACGCGGGGTGTTCCGCGTCCAGCAGAAACAGAAACGTCCGGTCTGGTACAAACCGGATTGGGCTTTCATCGAGGAGGCGCTGCCCATTCCGCCGAGAGACCATCCGGACCGCTTCGAAGCCGGCGTGCTCGGCAACTATGCCCTGGCCCTTGGCGACGGCTATTTGATCCACGGAACCCTGTATAAACGTTTTCTCGGTCAACCGGTCACCCACGGCTGCGTCCGGCTGGATGACGAAACCCTGGAGATCGTGTATCAGGGAATGCAAACCAACGGCAAAGTGTACATCTATTAAATCAAGAAAGCATGCAGCGATGAGGACCCAGAGCCGCTTCCGGTTAAGGCCATGACGATTAAACGCAAAAAACGCAATCTGCTTCCGGTTTTCAAAGATCGCAGACCGGCCCAGCTGACCTTTCTGATCAGCCTGTTGATCCCCGTGATGCTCGCTTTTGTCTTTCTGGTGTTTCTGCCTGTGCTGCAAAGCACAGAGATGTTAAAGAAGAACCGTCAGCAGGCCAAACAAACCGCCGCGTTGATTCCGCCGGATCGCGAATCAGCTCATAAAATGGCCGCCCTGCTGGCGGAAGAGGCCTACTTCAACTCGCTGAACAAACTGGCGCTGCAGGATTCCGTCACCCTGGCGGTGGATCTGCAGGACAGCCTGGCCGCGCTGTGCATCAAGGGGGTGATGGTGCGCAAATGCCGGATGGTCCATTTTCGTAAAAGCTATGCCATCCGCCATTTCAAGAGCCAGGACAGTCTCTACAACTGGTTATACCCGCCCTTTGAGGTGTTGAAGGAATATGCCACCGTGCCCAAATCCCCCATCCGCATGATGAAAGCGCCCAAGGACAGCAATGAAGCCCGGGTGTATGCCCAGGAAGAGACAAAACCGGTTGAAGAAAAGGATGTTCATTTTACTTTGGAATGCACGCGCGGGTTGAACTTGCGTTTTGAACAGATCCAGGAGGCGGATGTAGCGGGTTGGCGGGAAAAATGGAAATTCGAGATGGAACAGATCTTTGAACAGGCCCGGCTGACCCTGAAAGCCCTGCGTCGCGGTCAGCTGCCGCAACATCAACTTTGGATTGAAATAGACCTCACCCCGGAAGACGCCAAGGCCATCTATCGCGCCTTGCCGAAAAAAGCCGGACT
>JAKJDB010000336.1 GCA_022706175.1 Candidatus Zhuqueibacterota bacterium
TCCGTCACCGCCATAGCAGTGGCCACTTCGCTTTGGGAGTACTGCACCGCCACCAATTGCAGGCCGGGATACTTGGCCAGTGCATCCCTGAATCCCTGTTCGCGCATGATGGAGGTGGCGGCGCCGGGCACAATGGGAACGCAGGCGACCTTGCCCACACCACCCACCAGTGCGGCCAGTTTGTCGGCTGCCATGGCGGCGCCGAGAACGTTGTCGGTTGCGATGAACGAAGCCGGCAGATCGGATTCAACTCCGCTGTCGATGGTCACCACCGGAATGCCGGCCGCCAGCGCTTTTTCGATGCTGGGGATCAAGCCGCGTGTGTCGCAGGCGGCCAGAACGATGGCATCGACCTTTTTGTTGATGTTGTCTTCCACCATGGCGATCTGCGCCGCGATCTCTAACTCGCTCTGCGGGCCTTTCCAGATCACGTCCACTTGCAGATCCCTGGCCGCTGCATCGGCGCCCGCCTTGACCTTGAGCCAGAAATTCTGCGTCAGTCCCTTTGGCGAAACCAGAACCTGTGGACGCCCCTTTTTCTCCGCCTGACAAGCCAACACCATCAGGCTGGTCCCCAGCACAATCCATCTAAGCCAACGCATGTGCGCTCCTGTTTTCAACTACGGGTCGTTCGATGTTTACGGTACTGATCGGAAAGCACCGCAAAGATGATGATGGCGCCGATGGCGATCTGCTGCCAAAACGGTGAAATATTGAGCAGGTTGCAGCCGTTGCGCAGCACGCCCATGATCATGGCGCCGATCATGGCGCCGAGGATAGTGCCCTCTCCGCCGGTCAGGCTGGCGCCGCCGATCACACAGGCGGCGATCACGTCCAGTTCATAGCCCGTGCCGGCCGTGGGCTGTCCGGAGCTCAGGCGCGAGGCCAGCACAATGCCGGCAAAAGCGCAGAGAACGCCGTTGATCGCATAGATCTTGATCAGCATGTGTTTAACGTCAATACCGGATAATCGGGCGGCGGTTTCATTGCTGCCGATGGCGAAAATGTGACGGCCGAACGACAGGCGGGTCAACACGAAATGACCGGCCAAGGCGATGATGATGGTGAACAGCACCGGCGCCGGTAGGACGTTGAACAACCGGCCGCCGCCTAAGAAATTAAAAGAAGCCGGTAAACCGAACACCGGCACTCCGCCGGTCAACAGCAATGCCGCTCCGCGGGCGATCCCCATGATGCCGAGCGTGGCGATAAACGGCGGCAGATGACCATAGGCGATCAAGCCGCCGGCCAGGCCGCCCAACAACAGACCAAGCAACAGGCCGACGACAATGGCCGGCACAATGCCCACCCCGCCGGTCAACAGCATGGTGACCGCCATGCCGGACAACCCCAGAATGGAACCCACCGACAGATCGATGCCGGCTGAGATGATCACCATCATCTGTCCCACCGCCATGATCGCCACCACCGACATCTGCAGACCGATGGCTAACAGATTGTCCACACTGAGAAAATAAGGCGATAGAATACTCAACAACACCGCCATGAGGATCAGACTCATGAAGGGCGCGGTGCGCCGCAACAACGATTTAAACGTTCTCCCGCGTTCCACCATACATCCTTTTTCGTATCAAAAGATCAATGTAGGGGATTTCTACGAATTTGTCAAATGGAATGTGGCGAGCCGGCAGAGCGCAACGCTGAGCAAGAGAGCATGCAGACGAAAAAGGGCGGTCGCAATGCGCGCAGCGCACCCGGCCTGCACCGTTCCGTGCACCGCTGTTCCATCAGTGCACCAGCACCCAACCGCTGGTAGGAGGCAGCACAGCGGTCCCATCGGAGATCACCCGCAGCGGCGTTGCGCCCGCACGCTGCTCATCAGCCAGAACCGACCATGTGCCTTGCGGAAGCTGAAATGTGGCGGATTCCTCTCTGTGGCCGTTCAACAGGACAAGCAGTTGGATTCCCTCCTTGGCGTCGCGCCGGTCCATGGTCATGCCCAGGGCAAAGGGATTGTCATGCTCGATGAACTGAATGGCGCTGCGCGGTGCGGCGCGCAACAGACGATAGCGGCTGCGCAAGGCGGCCAATCCCGCATAATAGTCGATCAGATCGCGATTCAGATCAGCGTGACTGTAATCAAGCCAATTGGTCTCATTGTCCTTGTTGTAGCTGTTGTGATCCAGATGACCGGCTGCGGAATCCGGCACGCTGGTGCGGGCAATGACCTTGCTGCGACCATATTCCTGGCCCTGCTCGATCATGAGCCCGCCCTGGCTGACGAACAGGATCAACGCGCCCAGTTTATTGACTTTGATCTGGCGCGGAGTCAGCCGGGCGTTGGAAATCACATCCTGGATCGTCTGTCCGGGACGCACGTCGCCGAGTCCGATGCGCACGAAATCGCCGAAGGTGTAATCGTCATGAGATCCGATATAGTTGATGGCGTGTCGGCTCTTTTGAAACAGCCCGCCATCTTTGGCCAGGGTGCCGGCCAGATAGCGTTTAAGGGTCTCTTTATGGTTGTCGCCCCAGTAGCGGCCAAAGATAAAACTCGTCCCGTTTTCCGGATTCTGCCCCTTGACGCCGTTGCGGAACTGGTCGTTCCATGCCGCCCAGTCGTGCTGCGAAAATTCGGCGGGCGCATACTTGCCGCCGCCCCAGGGTTCAGCGATCAGAATGACATCCGGATTGAGCTTGCGCGCCTCACGGGTGATTCTGTCGATGGTCTCCCAATCGATCATAGCCGCCAGATCAAAGCGAAAGCCGTCCACATGGTACTCTTTCATCCAGTAGAGAACACTGTCGATGATGAGCCGCTGCGCCATGGGCCGTTCGGTTTTGAAATCATTGCCGCAGCCGCTGGCGGTGAGGTAGCGACCTTGCTCGTCGAGACGGAAATAGTACTTTTTGTCGATCAGTTTGAAAGAGTTCTGATCATACTGGGAGACGTGATTATAGACCACGTCCATGATCACCGCGATGCCGGCCTTGTGGAATGCACGCACCACCTGTTTAAACTCGTCCACCTGACGGCCGTCGGCGCCGCACCACGCCTCCGGCGACAGATCGCCGCCGCTCGCATAATAGGATTCCGGGGCAAAAAAATAGGAGGTCATGTAGCCCCAATGGTTGCGGCTGTAGGGGTTCCAGGTGTTGATGATATCGTTGACCGCCACCTGATAGGGGATCTCGATGTTGCCGAAATCCTGGATCGGCAAAAACTCGACGGCGTTGACGCCGAGGGAGCGGATGTGCTGAATGCCGCCGCGAATGGAATCATCGATGGCGGCCAGATAGCTGCCGGCGATCTCCGGCGCAGCACCGGCGCTGGGATGACGGGTCAGATCGCGCAGGTGGCATTCATAGATCATCAGATCTTCCTGCGCAATGGCGACCCCCTTGTCCCCCTGCCAGTCGAAGGAGTCGGTGTCGAGGATCAGCGTGCGGCCGCGATGCAGGTACTCGTTGCGTGTGGCCACGGCCCGGCTGTAGGGATCGCAGATCGATTTGGTTGGATCGAACCCTTCGTCGTCGCCGGCGGGACCGTCCACCTGGTAATGATAGCACCAACCGATGTACTGGCCGGCGAGCAGGCACTCCCAGACGCCGTCGCTGTCTTTTAGCATCTCGTGCTCCTGGCCCCTCTCCGCCTGCAGAGAGTCGTAGAGCAGCAGCGTCACGCGCCTGGCACGCGGCGCGAACAGGCGAAAGATGGTCCGCTCTTCGTTCCAGGTGCAGCCCAATTCCTTCTGTGAGGTAAACTGGTTCAGCACGTCCTCTGGCTGAATGGCCCGTTTTTCGCCCCGATAGCTCAGCCAATAGGTTTGAGATAGATCGAGGGGCTCGGTGATCAGCCGCAGCACATCCGCCTCCTTTTCAAGCCGGATGATTTTCGTTTTCGGCGAGATGGAGAAATCAGCGCGGCCGGCATCGTCGGCGCCGTCCGCCAGCCGCACATGGATCATGTGGTTGGAGCTCATCTTTGCGGAAATCAACATGGTGGTATAAGCCCTTTGTGTATGACCTGCTGAAGACCAGCCGATAGTCAGCAGGGACAGAATGAACGAATAGAAGCGGATCGTCTTACAGGAGCCCCCGGGGACCGTCAGGTGATCACAGAGCCGGCAATTCATCCAGCGCCTTTTCAGCTTGAATGCGATCGTTAAAGTCAATCGTACGGTCACGCAGGGTTTGCGTGGTCTCATGGCCCTTGCCGAGCAGCATGACAATGTCGCCGGGCTGCGCCATTCTGATCGCAGTGCGGATCGCTTCGCCGCGATCCGGCACCCGATGCAGCGATGCGCCCGAACAGCCGGCCGCGATCTGTTCAATGATCTGCAACGGCTCTTCCGTGCGTGGATTGTCTGAGGTCAGAATAATTTCGTCGCT
>JAKJDB010000337.1 GCA_022706175.1 Candidatus Zhuqueibacterota bacterium
AAAATCTGCACTGCGCCGTCGCCGGTGGCGATGGAAAAGCCGGCGCCAGGCTGAATCTCCACCACAGAGCCGGGATCCGCAAGCACTGGTCCGGAGGCCGGCCGCATCCGTTGAAATTTGAACAGACGGTTCCGGCAATAGCTGTAAACGCCCGGGGCCGGCGAAAGAGCGCGATAGAGATTGAATATTCTGGTTGTAGGCTGCGTCCAGTCGATGCAGCCCATCTCTTTATAGATTTTCGGTGCAGCGGTCGCCACCCCGCTCTGCGGCCGCGGCTGCAAGCTACCGCTCTCGAGTCCATCCAAAGTCTCCAGCAGCAGATCAGCGCCGAGCACGGCCAGGGCTTGATACAATTCGCCGGCGATCATGTCATCCGGAATGGCGATCTCTTTCTGCAGCAACAACTGACCGGTGTCCACATGTTTTTCTATCAAAAATGTGGTGACCCCGGTGCGGGATTCGCCGTTCAGCAAAGCCCAGTTGATGGGCGCGGCTCCGCGATAGTTCGGCAACAGAGAGGCGTGCAGGTTGATGGCGCCTCTCGCCGGCAGAGTAAACACCTCAGGCGGCAGGATTCGAAAAGCCACCACAATGAAGGCCTCGGCGCCAAACCCCTGCAGGTCGGCGATAAACGCAGGATCATTCAGCGACAGCGGTTGCAGCACCGGTAGACCGGCGCGCTCGGCAGCGATCTTGACCGGCGAAGCGGTCATCTTTTTGCCCCGGCCCGCCGGTTTGTCCGGAACCGTCACCACGGCCTGTACCGTGTGCGCGCTAGCCAGCAACCGCTGCAAGCTGGGGATCGCGAAATCGGGCGATCCCATAAAAACAACCCGCATGCTTAATTGCCGGTCTCTTCGCTGGTCACTTTGCGCGCAATGGAACTGCGGGTGACGCGAATTTTAACATTGTCCGCGATCTTGAGGATGGCGATCTGGTCTTTTTTGTCAAAGCCAACGATGGTGCCAAAGATCCCGCCGATGGTCATCACCTGATCGCCGGACTGAAGGCTCTCGAGCATCTTGCGCATCTCTTTTTGTTTTTTAGCCTGCGGCCGGAAAAGTAAAAAGTACATGATCACGAACATCAGAATGATGGGCAGCAGCATGCCCATGGCGCTGCCTCCACCCTGCTGACCGCCGCTGGGACCTGCCATGGCAAACACACTCAGAAAAGTAGTCATGTCAACCTCCGTTTAAATGTTAGAACTCGTCACCCTATATCTTAACGTAATTTGTCCGGCCGCTCGTCAATTTCTCCAGTGTCTTTTTCTTGAACGCACGGAAACGTCCCTGCCAGATGGCCTGACGCGCCGCTTCCATCAGTCGAATATAAAAATACACATTGTGCAGGCTGATCAGGCGCAGCACCAGCAGTTCCTCCGCCTGAAACAAATGCCGTAAATAGGCGCGGGTGAACGTACGGCAGGTGTAACAGTCGCATTCCGGGTCCAGGGGCTGAAAGGCCTCTCTGAATTTTGCGTTCTTGATGACGATTTGGCCGCGTGAAGTGAAAGCGGTGCCGTTACGGCCGTTGCGCGTCGGCATGATGCAGTCGAACATGTCGATGCCCCGCTCGATGCCCTCTAAAAGATCCTCGGGCTTGCCCACGCCCATCAGGTAGCGAGGTTTGTTCGGCGGCAACGACCGGCAGCAGAGCTCGGTCATCTCATACATGGCCTGTTTCGGTTCGCCCACCGACAGACCGCCGATCGCATAGCCGGGAAAATCCATATCGACCAGTCGGTGAACGCTCTCGCGGCGCAGATCTTCATAAACGCTTCCCTGCACGATGGCAAACAGATATTGCGCATGATCAAAACGCGGCCGGCTTTGCCGGAACGCCGCCAGGCTGCGCTGCGCCCAGTCCAGCGTCAGCCGGTGCGCCTTGGCGGCATACGCATAGTCGCATGGGTAGGGCGCGCATTCATCCAGAACCATCATAATGTCGGAGCCCAGATCGCGCTGAATGTCCACAACTTTTTCCGGAGAAAAAAAATGGCGCGATCCGTCCAGATGGGATCTAAAGTGCACACCCTCCGACGTGATCTTGTTCAATTCCGACAGACTGAAAATCTGATAACCGCCGCTGTCGGTCAGTATGGGTCGGCGCCAGCTGCTGAAGGCCTGCAGGCCGCCGGCCCGGCGCACCAGTTCCTCTCCCGGTCGCAGGTAGAGATGATAGGTGTTGCCCAAAATGATCTGGCTGCGAATCTGCTGCAGCTCCAGCGGCGAGAGGGCCTTGACGCTGGCCTGCGTGCCCACGGGCATAAACACCGGAGTGCGGATAGCGCCATGGCCGGTGTGCAGTATGCCCGCCCGGGCGCTGCTGTGGCGGTCTGTCTTTAATAGTCGAAAAAACATCGATTCCATCGATCCGGCAGCCGTAGCCGCCCTGGTTAAATTACTGCAGCACAACTTCCAACGCTTTTTCCGCGCTGTCAACAGCAGAGATCAAGATACGGTTCTGCCGGGTGATCCCTTTTTGATTACCCTTGGGAATCACCGCACGCCGGAATCCCATCTTTTCCGCTTCACTCAGCCGGCTGTCGATCTGAGACACGGAGCGAAGCTCTCCGCTCAAACCGACTTCGCCCAACAAAATGGTCTCAGGATCCAGCACCCGGTTGAGCATGCTGGAAGCGATGCTTGCCAGGATGCCCAGATCAGCGGCGGTCTCATCGATACGCAGACCACCCACCGCGTTGACAAAGACATCCATGACGGCGACATGATAGCCCAACCGCTTTTCCAGCACGGCCAGCAGCATCTGCACCCGTTTATAATCAAGACCGTTGGCGGTTCGCTGCGGCACTCCATAACTGCTCGCGCTCACCAACGCCTGCACCTCCACCAGAATCGGCCGCGTGCCTTCCATGGAACAGACCACCGCTGAACCACTGGCCTCGGTGCGCCGTTCGGTCAAAAAAACCAGTGAAGGATTGACCACGTCGCGCAGACCTTTTTCGGTCATCTCAAAGACGCCGATCTCGCGCGTGGAGCCAAAGCGGTTTTTCACTGAACGCAGGATGCGGTAAAAATGATCCCGATCGCCTTCAAACAGCAGCAGAGCATCCACCATGTGCTCCAGCACTTTCGGGCCGGCGATAGCGCCTTCTTTGGTCACATGGCCGACCAGAAATACAGGCAGATTGCGCGTCTTGGCGACCTGGATCAACTGCAAGGCGCACTCGCGCACCTGACTGACGCTGCCGGGCGCGCTGATCAAGTCAGAGGAAAACAGAGTCTGAATGGAATCGACCACCACGAATTGCAGGTGCACGCGCTCAATGGCGTTCAGGGTGCCGTCCAGCTCGGTCTCCGGCAATATGTACAGATGGTCTGAGATCAGCCCCAGCCGCTCCGCACGCATTTTGGTCTGTTGCGCCGACTCTTCGCCGGTGACGTAAAGCACAGGAAAGGATTCACGGCTCAACCCCGCGGCCTCTTGCAACAATAGGGTGGACTTGCCGATTCCCGGATCACCGGCCACCAGCACCACAGAGCCGGCAGCGATGCCGCCGCCAAGCACCCGGTTGAATTCGGGACTGACTGTCTCGATACGCAACGCCTGGTCGGTCTGAATGAGGCTAAGCGCCATCTCCTTCGCGGCGGAGGATGATCGCCCTCGCTTGGCTGAAGCGACCGGAGCTTTCTCCTCCACCAGGCTGTTCCAGGCATCACACCCCGGACAACGACCGGCCCATCGCAGCGATTCGGCGCCGCAACTCTGGCAGATAAAAACCGTTTTTTCGCGCTTGATTTTATTCATCACGAGTCGGTGCACTGTCCAAATTATATGTTTATTAATCATTAATGTATTATTATATTCACATAAAATCAAGGCAATTTTCCCACTGACCTTGACATTGTCGTTTTCTTTTTTTAGATTGGAAAAACGCAACGAGGAACATTATGAAATTCCGCATTCTGCTGGCGTTGACGGTTCTGTTCTGCGCCTGCACGAAAAAAAGCTCTGTGGTGGATGTGAACAGGTTGGAACGCTTTGCTCAGGTTTATCACGAGTACCTCCTCACCATCACGGCAGACACCAGCCATGCCGAGTTGAAGGACCGCTATTTACAGCGCCTGTTGCAAAAGTACGGCCTGTCTCAGCAGGACTTTAGCCAGGCGCAGCAGTACTATGAAGCACATCCAGAGCTGTTCGCTAAAATGCTGGGCCAGGTCATCGAAACGCTGCAGAAAGAACCGACCACAGCGCCGTAATCCCGAGCAGCCATCCTTATCCCCCAGTCAACCAGGAGCCTTCATGCGCCAAATCCTTAGCCAACGCTGCCATTGCCTGTGCTTTTTGATCTTTCTTTTCTGTCTGATCCCTGCGTCCATGAACG
>JAKJDB010000338.1 GCA_022706175.1 Candidatus Zhuqueibacterota bacterium
GGTTGGTTTCTATTCTGTGGGCGTGGTTAGGAAGAATCAGGGTTTGTACTCCAGCGTCGGCGTCACCGCCTTGCCGTTGAACGGCGGCTGAAGATAGCGGCCGAGAAAAACCTCCGGGCCGCGGTCGAAATCCAGCGCAGCCTCAGCGGCGTCGGGGAAAATGAGTTGCCAATTCTGCATGTTCCTCTCGAAGCGAAAACGTAAATCCTCGCTGTACGGATCACCTTCCGCGGGCTGCAGGTTCTGCGGCGACCAGAGATAGGACGCGCCTGCATAGAGCGTGATCAGGCGGTCAGCCAGATTGTTGGTGCCCCACAGACAGAGGGTGGCGCCGAGCACATTGGGGTAGGGATCGCCTGCCAGGCACCAGAGACGGGTGGCAGAGAAATCGCCGCTGCGGCAGGCGGAGGTGATGCCGGCGCCCATCATCACCGGTCGTTTGTCCTTTCCACCATACTGGCTCATGGCCTGGACGATGCGTTCCTGATCAGCGTGGCGGTATTTCCACGGCTGCAGCACCAGGTTGGCTCCGACCCAAGCAGGGATCGGTCGGCCCTTGTGATCCGCCCACATATGCACGGTGAGGTGCTTGCCGCGCTCGCGGGCCACTTTTTGCACCAGATCGTAGATGATCGTCACCAGTTTTTCCGGCGTATAGCCTTTGTCCGCTTCGCCCGGCGCCACAAACCATCGCGCCTCATCCAATCCCACATGAATCGCAGCCGTGTCCGGCAGGCAGTCGGCGATCTCCCCATACATTTTTTCGAGCACAGCGAAGGTCTTTTCTCCCACAGCGAAAGAAGCGCCGCCATACATGCCTGGGCCGCCGTACAGCTCAGGAAAATGGTAGACTACGCTCTTGACATGGCCCCAGGATTCGATCTCGGGAAGAACAGCGATGTGATGATCGCGGGCGTAGCGGACCAGCTCCTGCAGATCGGTTTTCGTCAGCGCCAGGGGGTTTTCTTTGCCCAGGGGCAGAGAGTCAAAGCGATAACCGCAGATCTCATCATCGTAGAGGTGCAGGTGCAGAGTGTTCAGCTTGAGGTGCGCCATGATGCGGATGATGCGTTGGATATAGGCTTTGCTAAAAACCGCCCGCCCCAAATCCAGCATCAGGGATCGCGTGGAATAACGCGGATAATCGTGAATGGTCCATGCCGGGACATATTTTTTTTCTCCAGCGTCCGGCAGCTCTGTTTCCTCCCCCTCATAAAGAAATCCGGGGCCGTAGTAGCTGAATCCCAGGATCTGATACAGCGTCTGCAGCGCATAGAATTTGCCGGCAGCGGTTCGCGCGCGAATGGCGGCGCCGGAGCGGGTGATGCGCAGGACATAGCCCTCGGGATGGTCGACAGCGGGATCATGGGAAAAGAGGATGGAAAAATCCGCCGGCCGGTCGCATACAAGTTCGACATCCGGCATGGCAGACAGCAGGTCGATCACCCCACGGATCGCCCGCCGCTGTTCCGCATCCTGCAAGGGCCATCCCTGGATCGAGATGCGGCGAGGAAACGGAAAAGGGTCGCCGTTGTCCTGCATCATTCGCGGCGCAGGGATCAGAGGTATTTGTTTGAGCAGATCCACTTTGGTGCCTGCCGGAAGCACACTGCTCCAGCAGACCAGGAACAGCGCGAGGTGTTTTTTCATTCTTCCTCTTTCAGCGTGTGGTGAAGACGGGTTGGAGTTTCGGCCGGCGTGCAGGATGAGTCCGATTTCGTTCGCGGATAGGCTTTTATCCTCATGCGCTTCAGCGGTTGTTTGTTTTTCGTGCCCACGGGCCAGAGCTGCGTGGGTCCCTGCGTCTATCTGAACATGTCAAAATGGCTTAGCAGCCACCACAGAATCAGGAAAATCAACACGGTCGAAAAACATCCTTTGCCCCATTTGTGGGCGCCCCAACCGGCAACGAGGGTTCGCAACAATTTGCTCATGAATCGCTCCTGGTTTGTTATGAAGGGATGATCGCTTTGCTTCGTTTTTAATGAACAACACGTATACGGCTGCTAATTCAAAAAGAGCGATCGGGTGGAAAAATCCGGATCGCAGGTCAGATTCAGACCGAGCTTGCGCAGACCGGCCTCATCGCCCGGAGTGGGGATGTGGGTGATGTGCACGTCGCAGCCCCGGATCAGCTTGAGCTTCTCCACCGCAATCTGGGCGGCTGGATTGGCGGCGCCGCTGATGCTGAGTGCAATCAGGGTTTCTTCAAGGTCCAGGCTCAGCCGCTTGCCGTCAAGCACATCCCGCTTGAAATGCGTAAGCGATTCGATGATGTTTTTCGGCAGCAGGTCGATGGATGACGGTATGCCGGCCAGATACTTGGCCGCGTTCAGAATCAGACAGGCTGAGGCATGCATGGTCGGCGAGTTCATGCCGGTGATGATCGTTCCATCGGCCAACGCCAGGGCGGCGCCGCAGTAGATTCCGTCATTGCCTTTGCGGCGGTCGCGGGCCTGGTCAGCCGCTTTGCGCGCAGGCAGGACCACCGGTCGGTCCTCGGGTTTGGCGCCGATTTCGTCCATGATCAGCGATGCCCGCTCCACCGTGCCTTTGTCGATCAGCCCCATGGCGTATTCGCAGGCGTAACGGAAATGTCTGCGGATGATCTCTTGCACCGACGCTTCGCGGACCGCCTGATCATCGATGATGCCGGAGCTGACCCGGTTGACCCCCATATCGGTGGGCGACTTGTAGGGACAGGGTTCCCCGGTGATCTTTTCAATGATCCGGCGCAGCAGCGGGAACGCCTCCACATCACGATTATAGTTCACCGTCTTGAGATTGTAGGCCTCCAGATGATGGGAGTCGATCATGTTAAAGTCGCGCAGATCCGCGGTGGCGGCTTCATACGCCACATTCACCGGGTGCTTGAGCGGCAGATTCCAGATTGGAAAGGTTTCGAACTTGGCGTAGCCGGCCCGGATGCCGCGTTTGCGTTCGTGATAGAGCTGCGACAGCGCGGTGGCGAGTTTACCGCTTCCGGGGCCCGGACCGGTGACGACGACGATCGGTTTGCGGGTTGCGACATAGGAATTGGCGCCATAGCCCTCCTCGCTGACGATCATCTCCACATGGGTGGGATAGCCCTTGGTGGACTTGTGCGTATAGACCGTGATGCCGCGCCGTTCCAGTTTGTTTTTGAACTGGATGGCGGCGGGCTGCTCCTCAAATCGGGTGATCACGACCGCTTGCACATCGATGCCCCACTCGCGCAGATCATCGATCAGTTTCAGCGCATCGGCGTCATAAGAGATGCCGAAATCGGCGCGCATTTTTTTGTGCTCGATGTCGCCGGCGTAGATGCACAGGATGACATCCACCTGGTCCCCCAGCTTTTGCAGCAGCCGCATTTTCACATTCGGATCATAGCCGGGCAGCACTCGGGCGGCGTGGTAATCGTAGAGCAATTTGCCGCCGAATTCAAGAAACAGTTTGTCGCCGAACTGTCCGATGCGATGGAGGATGGCGGCGGACTGCTCCGCAAGATAGGTGTCGTTGTCAAAGCCGATGGGACTCGGCATCAGATTCTCACTCCCGTAGTCTGTGTTCGATTTTTATGCAAAGCCTGGTGAAAGGAAAGGCGTGCGGGCGCCTGTGGTTGTGTTTTTACCGGTCGCAAGGACCGGAGGCGAAGCGGCGATCCGGTCTGTTCACTCCTCTGCATGGCGAACCTGATCGATCAGTTGCGGCACCTGTTTGACCGTCACGTTGCTGTACACCGTGTCATTGATCGTGACCACGGGCGCCAGGGCACACACGCCGAGGCAGCGGCTCACCTCCAGAGAGAACAAACCGTCGCTGGAGGTTTCACCCAATTCAATGCCGAGCTCTGTTCGGAAGGCATCCAGTATCTTGTCCGCGCCTTTGACAAAACAGGCGGTGCCGAGGCACACGGAGACGGCGTATTTGCCGCGCGGCTGCAGACGAAAGAAATGATAAAAGGTGGCCACTCCGCTGACGACCGAGGTTGGAACCTGCAGACGCTGCGCCACTTCATACATGTGTTCTTCGGACAGATAGCCGTAGGTCTGCTGCACTTTATGGAGCACGGCGATCAGATAACTGTCTGAATGCGGTTTGGTCTTGCAGAGATCGATGAAATCGAGGATCGCCTGATCCAGTGATTGCGTTTTGGTTTCCATCAGATTCCTCTCGGCTCGCGTTGGGTATAATGGGTGTGCAAAAGGGCGTGGGCCAATTCAGCGCCCGGTTCGCCGAGGTATTCGGCGTACAGTTTCTGAATATAGGGATTTTCATGGGATTTGCGGATCGTCTTCGCCTCATCGATACGATAGAGCGCGGCGGCGCGCAGGCGGTTCACTTCACGGTCCAGCACATGGCGG
>JAKJDB010000339.1 GCA_022706175.1 Candidatus Zhuqueibacterota bacterium
TCAGCGGCCTGCCGGAGCTGAACATGGAACGCACCAACAGCTATGGCGTCTCTTATCGACAAGTCATGAGCAATTTTCTGAAGGAGGTGGAGCGCTGCCTGCGTCTTGGCGTGGAGGCGGATTTGTTCTGGAATCTGGACAGCCTTTCCCTGACGGATTACCGCGAGATCGTCTATGTGGAGGAAACGGGCCGAGTACGGGTCCAGTCCGACGGCCGCGAACAAGTTTTCGATTCGGCGCGCAGGCCGGAGCGGCCGGCAGGCCTTGCGCCGCAATTATCGGCGAGCCTCAGTATGGATACCAGCGTTACGCCGGCCATCGTAACGGCGCGGGCGCGAGTGATCGAAGGATCTGCGCCGGTTTTCTATACCCCCGGCGCTGATAAGAGAGGGGTGTATCACAATAACTATGTGCTCTGGGAGTTGTATGGTCCGGAGGAGGAGGACTATTCCAACCTGTGGCAAGAATCCTGGAAAGCAACGGTTGTGGAAAAAAACGGCGCTGTGGAGGTTGAAATAACATTCACCATCAGCCGCCCCGGAACCTATCGCCTGCGCGCAGCCACAGCGGATCTGGCGGGAAGAAGCGCTGTGGCCTGGCAAACGATCTCTCTTGCGCGCTAGGTTGTGGACCGCTGTACCAATCGCGTACTCTGCACGGTGATGGTAAAAGTGGGCACCTGGAATTTTTTCTCCGTGCGCAGCTGGAATTCCTCTCTTCGTAAACGGCCGCTCATCCGTACAGAGTGCAGCGGGCAAGAAGGCTGATGAATACGAGCGGAATGCCGCGATATCCCATGGCCGCGCCGCCATATTTTACCTGAGCAATGTCCGGTAATCAAATTCATAATCAAAATACGGATCAACCATGAAGACGAAACTCTTTTTTTTCATTCTGCTCGTCAGCGCAGCCGGCGGCCGGCTTGGCGCCCAGTCCGCAGGCCGGGAGTGTTTTGATGGCCATTGGAAATTCCATTTGGGCGACCCGCCCCTTGCTGAACAACCCGGCTTTCCGGATCAGAAGTGGCGCGATCTGGATCTGCCCCATGACTGGAGCATCGAAGGGGATATGAAGCCGGACCATCCCGCCGGAGTGTTAGGCGCTTCTCTGCCCGGCGGCATCGGCTGGTATCGCAAGAGCTTTACGGTCGACCGCTGCGCCGGCAAACACCGGTATATCACCTTTGACGGCGTTTACATGAACAGCACGGCGTATGTCAACGGCCACCGGCTGGGCTACCGTCCTTCCGGCTATACCACTTTTCATTATGATCTGACCCCCTTTCTGAAAGACGGCCGGAATGTCATCGCCGTGCGCGTCGATAACTCGCTGCAGCCCAATTCCCGATGGTACTCGGGATCCGGCATCTACCGTCACGTTTGGCTCACGACCACCTCATCGGTTCACATGGACCCATGGGGCCCGTATGTGACTACGCCGCGGGTTTCCGCTGCATCGGCTTTGGTGCGCATCGAGACCGCTCTGGTCAACCAGAGCCGTAAAAAAGCCAACCTGCGCCTTGAGGCGGTCATCCTCGATCCTGCAGGAAATGAGGTCGCTGCAGGCAAGCGATCCGCACAAATGGCGGCCAATGGGCAGGTTACGGTCACACTGCAGCTGACGGTCGCAAGGCCGAACCTCTGGGACCTGGACCAGCCCAACCTCTACCGGCTGGTGAGCCGGGTGTTCCAGGGCAGGGAGCTGATGGATAGCCACACCACAGCCTTTGGCATTCGCACCATCTCTTTCAGGCCGGACAGCGGTTTTTTTCTCAACAATCATTGGTTGAAAATAAAAGGAGTGTGTCAGCACCACGATCTGGGCTGTCTCGGCGCTGCGGTACATCAACGGGCGTTGGCGCGTCAGCTGGAGATTTTAAAAGGCATGGGCTGCAATGCGCTGCGCACCAGCCATAACCCGCCGGCGCCGGAGCTGCTCGATCTGTGCGATCGAATGGGCTTACTGGTGATGGTGGAGGCCTTTGACGTCTGGCGCCTGGCCAAGACGAAATACGATTATCACCTCTATTTCGACGAGTGGCACGAACGGGATCTGGCGGACATGGTTCTGCGTGATCGCAATCATCCTTCGGTCATTCTGTGGAGCATCGGCAACGAAATACCGGAAAAGAATCACATCCGTTATGGCGGCGCGGCCATCGCCGCTGAGCTGGACGCGATCATCAAACGATACGATACAACCAGGTACACCACCTCGGCGTTCGCCGGCGTTTGGCGCGCCGACAGCACTCTGATGACCGACAAGGTCGATGTCATCGGCATCAACTATACCATCGAAAGATACCCGGAGGAAAAAGCGAAACATCCGCACGGCCTGTTCATCGCCAGCGAGACCACCTCGTCGTTGAGCAGCCGCGGGGTTTATCATTTCCCCGCGGACTCGGCTGTGTTCAGAACTCCTGATTTGCAATGTTCCTCCTTTGATCACTGCGCGACCTGCTACGACCGGCCCTGGACCTATGCCACACAGACCACCTGGCGCGCAGTTAAGGAGACCCCCTATGTGGCCGGCCTGTTCGTCTGGACCGGCTTTGATTATCTGGGCGAACCAGCCTACCCCGTTTTTCCCTGCAACAGCTCCGCTTTCGGCGCAGTCGATTTGTGCGGATTCCCCAAGGATGTCTATTATTTTTATAAAAGCCAATGGACGGACGAACCGGTGCTGCACCTTCTTCCACATTGGAATTGGAAGAAGGGCGATTCGATCGACGTGGTGGCTTACACCAACTGCGACGAGGTCAGGCTTTTTCTTAACGACCGGTTGGTCGGGGCCCAGGCCTTTGCCAACACAGCCATGACCTACAAGACTCTGCAATGGGACAGCGTGGTCAGCCTGGGACAGGGGCCCAAGCTTTCGTTGAACTGGAAGGTTCTCTTTGAACCCGGCGCCCTGGTTGCCGAGGGCTGGAAGGACGGAAGACGGATCGCCCGCGATGTAGTGCGAACAGCAGGGTCCGCACGCCGGATCGCTCTGTGGGCCGATCGCCCGGTCATTGAGGCCGATGGAAAAGATCTTGCGTTCATCACCGTAGAGATCAAGGACGCACAAGGCACTCGGGTCCCAACGGCTGATCCTTTGCTGTTTTTCAGCCTGACCGGCGAGGGGCGGATCGCCGGTGTGGCTAACGGCAATCCGATCAGCCTTGAACCGGCTCAAGGCAGGCAGCGCCGTGCGTTCAATGGCCTGTGCCAGGTGGTGCTGCAGAGCACCGGTCGAGCGGGCGAGATCGTGCTCACTGCATCATCGCAGGGCTTGCCGGATGAAACGCTGAGAATCAGATCGGAATAGTTCTGCCGCCAGCCGATAGAGCGTGGAGGTCTGGCTGGCAACAGCAGGTGTCTCTGCCACTCGTGACGATTTTTTAAGTGAGCGGTGTGAACTTTAAAGATTGATGTTTTTGATGTTTCGCCGAACTCTTTTCACTTGATTTTACATGGATGATTGGGTAATTTTGCGATGGAGAACCGGCGACAAAATTTTACGATTATGTTAAGGATGATTATGAAGCGTAGAATGATTTCATCTCTAGTATCTTTTTTTGCCGGGCTGCTTTTTTACTCTTGCAGCGAACAAACGGTCACTGTGTATGTGGCCCCCGGCCACGGCGAGAGGAGCCTTGGGACCAAGAATGCGCCGTTTGCAAGCCTGGCTGCAGCGCAGGAGGCGGTTCGCTCTCTTCGAAAAGAACGACCCAAAGGCCCGGTGGTGGTGGAGATAAAAAGCGGCGTCTATGAACTGGACGCCCCTTGGAACCTCACCGTCGAGGATGGAGGAAGCAAGGATGCGCCGGTGGTCTATCGCGCGGCCCGAGGCGAGGGACCGGTTTTCACCGGCAGTCGTCCCCTGGGCCACTGGCGCCGGCTGAGCGATCCGCAAAAGCGGCAACTGTTGACTGCAGATGTCAGAGAAAATGTTTATGTAACGGAGGTGAAATCCGCAGGGATTTCGGATCTGGGCGATCCAACCGATGCCGGCAAACGTCCGGAACTGTTCTGCAACGGCCGGCTGCAGACTCTGGCCCGCTGGCCCAACAGCGGTTTCGTCCACGCCGGATTGGCCAAGGGCAAAACCGTTTTACCACCGACCTATATCAATAAACCCGGCACCGTGGAGGGGCGCTTTGAATATACCAGCCCGCACCAGGATCGCTGGGCAAAAGAAAGCGACGTGCGGCTTTCCGGCTATTGGTATTGGGACTGGTGCGATGCTGTGCAAAAGGTCAAAGCCATCGACACATTGCAGAGGCTGATTGACACATGTCCACCTTATCATGAGTACGGTTACCGGGACAGCCTGCGCTACTTTGGACTCA
>JAKJDB010000340.1 GCA_022706175.1 Candidatus Zhuqueibacterota bacterium
GAACACCGGCCGGGCGCAGGAATATACCCGCCTGTTCCCGGATCTGATCCGGGATTGGCGGCAGCAGTTCAGCCAGGGCAAGTTTCCCTTCCTCTATGTGCAGCTGGCCAATTTCATGGTGGCCCGCACCGAGCCCGCAGAGAGCGGCTGGGCGGCCCTGCGCGAGGCGCAGCGCAAGACCCTCGCCCTCCCCAACACCGGCATGGCGGTGGCTATCGACATCGGCGAATGGAATGATATCCATCCCCTCAACAAGCAGGATGTGGGCGGACGGCTGGCACTGTGGGCGAGGCGGCTGGCCTATAAGGATAAAGAGTTGGTTCCATCCGGCCCTCTCCTCCGCACCAGCCGGGTCGAGGGCAGCAAAATCATCCTCTCGTTTGACCATACCGGCAGCGGCCTGGCCGTCCGGGACGGAGGTGAGCTGCGCCATTTCGCCATCGCCGGAGCCGACGGCCGCTTTGTCTGGGCTCAAGCCCGCATCACCGGCGACAGGGTCGAGGTCTGGAGCGAAGCGATATCCCGTCCGGCAGTGGTGCGCTACGGCTGGGCGGACAATCCCGCCGGCGCCAATCTCATCAACCGGGAGGGGCTGCCGGCTTCGCCCTTCAGCACAGAAAAGTGAGCCTTAGTTTCAGTCTTGGCAAAAAAAAAAGCGCCGTTCCCTTCGGACCGGCGCTTTTTTTAAAGCGGCATCAGATATAGTCGTTGAGGAGATTCTCGAGCATCTCGAGGCGGCCGCTCCTCATCACCGGCATCCCCTTTTCGAGGATATACTTCTCCAGCTCGGCAAAACCGACCTGTCCGGCCATGATTTTTGCGCCGATCCCCGACTTGTAGCTCACATAGCGTTCATCGATGAAGGAGCTCAGGGCCTTATCCTCGATAATCCTGTGCGCGACGAGCAAGCCGCGGGCGAAGGCATCCATGCCGCCGATATGGGCATGGAAAAGGTCGACCGGATCGATCGAGCTGCGGCGTACATGGGCATCGAAATTTAGACCGCCGCTGCCGAGGCCGTTCTGCTTGAGGATGACCAGCATCGCCAGGGTGGTGCTGTAGATATCGGTCGGAAACTGATCGGTGTCCCAGCCGAGGAGGAGGTCGCCGCGATTGGCATCGACGCTGCCCAGTTTGCCCGCGGCGGAGGCGACTGTGAGCTCGTGCTCGAAGGTGTGTTTGGCGAGGGTGGCGTGATTGGCCTCGACATTGATCTTGAAATGGTCGATGAGATCAAACTGGCGCAGGAAGGCCAGGGCAGTGGCAGTATCCGTGTCATACTGGTGTTTGGTCGGCTCGCAGGGTTTGGGCTCGATGAGGAACTGGCCCTTGAAGCCGATGGATTTGGCGTAATCGACCGCCATATGGAAAAAGCGGGCCAGCTGCTCCTGCTCGTGCTTCAGATCCGTGTTGAGCAGCGATTCATAACCCTCGCGGCCGCCCCAGAACACATAATTTTCACCGCCAAGAGCCTTGGTGGCGTCCAGGGCGTTCTTGACCTGCGCCGCAGCCAAGGCAAAGACATGCGCATCCGGATTGGTGGACGCCCCGGAAGTGTAGATGCGATGTCCGAACAGATTGGCCGTTCCCCAAAGCAGTTTCACTCCTGTCTGCTTCTGCAGTACTCGGGCATGATCCACCATGATCTGCAGGTTCTTGCACGATTGGGCAAAGGTCTCCCCTGCCGGAGCTATGTCGCGGTCGTGAAAGCAGTAATAATCAACGCCCAGTTTCTGGAAAAACTCGAAAGCCGCGTCCATGGTGTGTTTGGCGCGATCGATGGGGTCGCCGGCTGCATTCCAGGGCCGGTCGTAGCTCGATCCGCCGAACATGTCCGTGCCGTCGGCCATCATGGTGTGCCAATAGGCCACGGCAAAACGCAGACGGGCAGCCATGGTCTTGCGGCCGACCCGTGCGTTTTTGTCATAATACTTGAACGCCAGCGGATTCTTGGAATCCTTACCCTCAAAAGGAATGGGAGCGGTGATCTTGGGAAAATAGGATTTTTTCATGGCCAAGCCTTTGTGCTGATAGATGCTCAAAAATCGGACAGATCGGTGAAGAAAGCCATTGAAAAGAAAAAATTCAGTTCAATTACATTTGAACCGTTTTAGAATACTAAATAAAAATTGAAAAGTCAAGCGAAAACGAACCTTGCTGCAGCCCGAGCACTTTTCCACTCAGAATCTGCTTTTAAAAACGCAGGCGTGGTTTTCTGCCGCTGCACAACATCGGCATTTCAAACTTTCGATGATCAGCCTGCAGATAGGTCTCTTCGGGCTGCGGCACGGTCGTTGGAATTCCAATGTGATGATATTTCCGCATATTACTTTTCAAACATCGTCGGGTCCACTGGGCCGTCCATAACGACGGAGACGATGGCGCTCTCCGACGCCTTGCTCCCTTTGTCAAATCCCAACGTCCTCCACGCCACCTTGATCCCGTTGACATCACGGTAATCTTCATAGCGTTCCTCTACTTCGGTCGGACCCTGCTGGCTGATGGTGGTGTATTTGATCGCCAGCGGCAGCGAAGTGGCCTTATCGATGAACAGGTGATAATTCAACGCACCCTTGGAGACGATCACCTCCCGAACCGGCTTGTCCTGGTACAGAGTTTCGCCCACCCACTGTGCCTGGACCTCGTCGACCTGCCGGGCCAGCATCAACGGATCGCGAAAAAGATTTTCAATCATGTTCTGTTTGATCGGCTCTGGAGCCGGCATGCTGCCCTGCGGCGCCACCAGCAGCGCCTTGTCGCCGTTGAGGATCATTTTGATCTGGCCCTGCGGCATGACGAGAACGCTGCAGCTCTTGTCCGGAAAAGCAATGGTGGTCTTGGCATCCAGCGACATCTCGCCCATCGGCGTTGTCTGGATCAGCTTGGCCGTATACTCGATGGTTTGCACAGCAGCCAGTTTATCCGCTCCTCCCATGGCCGACAGCATTTGCTGAATCGCCGCATGGCCCTGATCCTTGGCCTCGGCGCTGGCCTCGGGCACAGCCTCGGCGCCGGGCACCGGGATGGTGATGTCGATCTCGTTGACCGGACCAATTTTACTTAGCGGCTCGCCGAATTCGGCCGGATTGCCCACCACCAGGATCTGCACCTGATCGGGCCGCAGGTACTTTTGCGCGGCCCGCTGCACATCCGCCACCGTGACCTGCTCGATCTGTGCGCGCAGCTTTTGCAGATAGTCCAGCGGCAAACCGGTGAAGGCATAGCTCGCCATCCGGCGCACAACCTCATCCTTGCTGTCAAAATTGAAAACATAAGCGTTGAGCCAGCTCTCGCGAGCGATGTTCAGCTCCGCCTCGCTGATCGGCTCTGTGGCCATCAAGCGCATTTCGCGGACCATCGAATGGATCGCCTCGACCGTGCGTCCCGACTGCGTCTGCAGCATCATATAAAAGATGCCGGGGTAGAGGGCGTTGGCGCCGTAGGCCCCGCTGACGTGGTAGGCCAGCCCCTCGGTGGCGCGCAACCGGTTCATCAGCCGGCTGGCAAAACCGCCGCTGAGAATTTCATTCATCATCACCAATGCCGCCTCGTCCGGCGTGTTCATTAGACCGCCGATGTGACCGAGATAGATGTTGCTCTGGTTGACGTCGCTTCGAGGGACCAGGTTGACCGTATTGCGAAAGGCGTATTCCACCGGCGGGGCCTTGGGCAAAGGCCCTGCAGCGCCCCTCCAGCTCTCAAAGGTTTTGCGCAATTTGCCGAGCATCTCTGCCGTCTTGAAATCGCCCCAGACCGCCAGCACCATGCCTTTGGGTTGGACATACTTTTTGTGGAAAGCGATCAGGTCCTCGCGGGTGATGGCGTCAATGGTGGCGTACTCCTCATCGCGGGCGTAGGGTGAATCAGCGCCATAGATGAGCTGAGTGTACTCGCGCTGGGCGATCCCGCCGACATCGTCGTTACGCCGTGAGATGGCGCTTTTATACTCGATTTTTGCCAATTCGATCTTTTCCGAAGGAAAAGCGGGATTGCGCAGAATATCGTTGTAGATGGCCAGCACCTTGTCGAAATGCTCCTTGAGGGTCGAGAGGCCGGCGCTGCCATCGAGAGTGCCGATGCCGGTCTCCACTGAGGCGGCGATCTTTTCCAGCTTCTCATCCACTTGATCGCCCGCCATGGTCTGACTGCCGCCGGTGCGCATCACCATGCCGGTGATGCCGGCCAGCCCGGCCTTGTCCGCCGGCTCCCAGGCTGATCCGGCGACAAAACGCGCCTGCATCTTGATAAAGGGGAGTTCATGATCCTCGAGCAGAAAGAGGCGGATGCCGTTCTTGAGGGTCACCTGCTTGGGCTGCGGAATCACGA
>JAKJDB010000341.1 GCA_022706175.1 Candidatus Zhuqueibacterota bacterium
TTCCTTCGCCCTGGCCACCTATTCCGCCTACAACAAGTATTCAAAGGATGATAAAGCCATCAATTATGTCGGCATTGGCTATGATCAACCTTGGTTTTGTGATTCCTATTGGGACTATGTTTCTCACTTTTTTGACGGCATGGCCGAGATGCCGGAAATGCTGCCGGAGAATCAAGATCACCTGTTTTATTCAAGCTCCCTGATTACGGCCATTCAATACGCACCGGCTCTGATTAAATACCAGGCTTTTGATCCCGACGGCTATGAAATGCTCAAATTAACCTTTGAACCCCTTGTGCTTGCTGATGGAAAAGAATTGGATCGATCCAGGTGGAGTTTTGGTGACTATAGGGGTACCAAGAATGTGCTGCAGATAACGCGAAATGGGATCAAGCATATTGAAATACGCAAGCGTTGATGTTTTTTGTAAAAAAGGATTAGAAAAAAAATATGCATTTTCAAACGATGGCATGCTGTAAACAACGATGAACTAAAAATGTTTATGCTGAATTTTTATCGATGAAAATCTAGTGAAACCCATGTTCGACAGTGATAGGTAAAAATTAATAGGGTGAAAATACCAGGATGGGACAATGAAATCAATTATACGCGTTAATTTATTCGTGTGGCTGATTTTGTTTCAATCCCTGACAATCGGTTTTGCCCAAAAGCCGGCCGGCGATGATTCGAAAATGGAGTGGTGGAAGGCGGCCAAGTTCGGAATGTTTATCCACTGGGGCTTGTACTGCATTCCCGCCGGCACCTGGCAGAATGAGCAGGTCGTAGTGGGCGATGCGGCGGAGTGGATTCAGTGTTCCTTCCGAATTCCTCCGGCCGATTACAAACCTCTGGCCGGCCGGTTTAATCCGGTCCGGTTCGATGCCGAGCAGGTCGTGCGCCTGGCGCAGCAGGCCGGCATGAAATACATCGTGCTGACTTCAAAACATCATGAAGGCTTTGCGATGTTTAAATCAGCCGACCCTTTTAACATCGTCGACGCTACCCCCTATAAAAAAGATGTGGTACAAGCGCTGGCTGATGCCTGCAGAAAACAGGGCATGCGCTTCGGCCTGTATTACTCCCAGGCGCAGGATTGGAACCACCCGGGCGGAAGCGCCTGCCGAGGGCATTGGGATGCTGCGCAGGAGGGAAGTTTTGACCACTACCTCGATGACGTGGCCATTCCTCAGGTGAAAGAGATCCTCTCCGCCTATCATCCCGATATCCTCTGGTGGGATACGCCCTGCGACATGACCCCTGAGCGGGCAGCCAGGTTCACCTCGATGATTGCCGCCTACCCCAGGCTGATCACCAATAACCGGCTCGGCGGCGGCGTGAACGGCGATTTTGACACGCCCGAACAACAGATTCCGGCGACCGGCATCCCGGGCAAGAACTGGGAAGCGTGCATGACTATGAACCACACCTGGGGCTTTAGCAGGCATGACCATGATTGGAAGAGCAGCACGACTTTGATACAAAACCTGATCGATATTGTTTCCAAAGGAGGAAATTATTTGCTCAACGTCGGGCCCACTTCCGAAGGATTAATACCCCAGCCCTCCATAGATCGGTTGCAAGAGATCGGACGATGGCTTGATATCAACGGCGAGGCTATCTATGGAACCAAAGCCAGCCCCTTCAGCGAAATCACCTGGGGACGGGTGACGCAGAAAAAATCCGGCCGAAGGACTAAATTGTACCTGCAGGTTTTCGACTGGCCGGCTGACGGGAAATTGGCGGCGCCCGGGCTGGAGGCGAAAATCGTCAACGCCTATCCATTGGCATCGCCCTCCATGCGGCTGGCAACAGAAAAGAAAGATGGCGAACTGCATATCGATGTCAGTCGAGTGCAGCCCACCCCTGCAGCTACGGTGATCGTGCTCGAGATCGATGGAAGTTTTACAGTTTATAACAAGCCGGAGATTTTGGCCGAGAGCGCTGTTTTTATCGATACCCTTGCGGTTGAAATGACCACGAACGTAAAAAATGGAGTTGTGCATTACACGACCGACGGCAGCTTGCCCATGGCCGACTCACAACAAGCCAGGGGCAGAATCGTGCTGGCCAGCGCAAAGAATGTGACCATTCGAGCCCGTGTATTTGTGCGCGGAGCGTGAATTCATACAGATGGATCCGCTGCCGAGCCTGTTCGAATCGCAGCCCGGGCTTTGCTATAAATATTACGAAGGCGCCTGGAGAAGGCTGCCTGATTTTTCAAAACTGACGCCGATCAAGACAGGCGTGACCAACGACCTCTCCTTGCGCGAAAAGCAAAAGTCCACTGATTACGCGTTTGTTTTTGATGGCTATATCACGGTGCCTGCCACCGATGTGTACACTTTTTTCCTCACCTCCAATGATGGCAGCAGACTGATCATCGATGATGTCCAAATCCTGGACCATGATGGACTGCACGGGATGGAGGAAAAGTCGCTGAGCGTGGCCTTGTCCGCCGGTCTGCATAAAATCTCGGTGCACTATTTTCAGAACGGCGGCGGCGATGGATTGGCGCTGGAATGGCGTGCCACCGGACGGCCTCGCCGAGCGGTTGACGCGTCGGTGCTGTTGCATATGCAATAGCATGTTTGAGCAGATTCTATCCATTATTGCAGACCATCTCGAACAATATCGTCAAATTAACAGCTGGACTCATGTCCAACGCTTTGGCGATATAATACTCAAGGATGGTCAATCATTCAATTCATTAGTATTCAGCAAGCTATGGCCTTCAAACACAGTAATAATTTCTATATAATCTTTTTTGACTCTATAAACTATTCGATACTTTTTAAATAACAATTCGCGAATTTCTGGACGGGAAATTTCAGGGACAACCCTGCCAATTTGAGGACTGCTGATTAAAATTTCTGTTCGATCAATAATCTTCTCGATGAATAGCATCGCACGATCGGGATTATTCTGAGCGATATATTGCTTTATTTCTCTCAGTCGTGCAATTGCTTCTCGAGTCCATAAAATTTTCATATGCTATCGTTCGCCGTGGACAGGTTCAGATAATTTGGAAATTACTTCCTCTGCTGTGAAAAGCCTGCTATTTTCCGCATCGTCAATACCGCGATCAACAGATAATAAAAAAGATCTTCTGTAGACAAGTTCATCGTACTCTTCAGGAGATAGCAGGACCCCAGCCGGCCTGCCATTTTGAGTAATGATTAGGGGTTGGCCGGTCTTCTGGATATTCTTGAACCATTTTGCTAGTTTAGTCTTAAACTCGCCAATTGGAACAATATCGTTAGCAACAGATAATGTTTTCATGTTAGGCTCCTAATTTAGGTTGTAATTGCATCCTAAATATAGACTTGAATTTTGATAATGTCAAGCAGAAACTAGCTCGCACAACCACTGCGTTGTGCCGCTAGGGTGTGTTCACGCGGTTAACAGGAATGGAGGAAGCGTAACACCCTGGATCTGCCGCCCGTCTTCACAGCCAACAGTTTGGCTTTCTTTCCAATTTCCTACTTTCAATTCATAACTTTTTTCGGTGTCGTTCGGTTTTCAGGCCGATTTCCTCAATTGGGATTTTTTCAAATCCCAGTTTCCAGGCCGGTGAATCGGGCTTGAGGCCAAAGTCGGCGTTCGCCGCGTCGACGAAACCGGGATCGCCGTTGATCACTTTATTGCCGTTGCTCTCCAGTTTCTGGACCGCAGCGGCATTTTTTTTGTCATACACCGCGGCATAGCCGATGTGATAGGGGTCGTAATCCGGAGTCCATTTTTTGGTCAGCACCAGTAGCAGCGAATCGGCGATCAGATTGTCACGCACGAGGATCCGGTCCTGATCGATCAGTTCGGACAGGTCGAGAAAAGTGCCGCCGCAGCTGATGTTGCGGCTCACCTCGTGACCATAGGGCAAGCCCAGATCCTGGTCCAGATAGGTCGCCAGCTTGGGATATTTGTCGCGGTAGGGTGGTTGTTGATAGTTCACGGCGTGCATCTTTTCGACGATTTTCCACGGACCGTTGGGCTGGAAATACTGCTGGTGCGGCCATAGATAGATGCCCACGGCCGGGTTGCATTCTACAAAGATATTATTGATCACGCGGTTGTCGCGGCCGCTGTTGAAAAACACGCCGATGTCCACCTGATAAAGAATGTTGCCATAGATGGTGGTGTTGGAGCCGGGCAGATCCAGATAGATGGCGCGGATGCCGCCTTCGCCGCGGCCGTGGCAATGGTGCACATAGTTGTAGCGGATCATGGTGCCCTGATCGGTGTAATCCGCTCCGGTGTTCATGCCGCCGACGTCGCCGCTCTCATGGGCCAGGTCATAGAGCTCGTTGTATTCGATGAGGTG
>JAKJDB010000342.1 GCA_022706175.1 Candidatus Zhuqueibacterota bacterium
CCGGCATGCCGGGGGCAAAAAACGAGCCGGTGATGGAAAACGCTTATTATCGCCTGCAGGTGGACCCCCACACCGGCGCCATTCGATCGCTGCTGGACAAAGAAACCGGCGCCGAGCTGGTCGATGGCAACAGCCCCTGGCAGCTTGGACAATTTATCTATGAAAAACTGAACGGGGATCGCAACACTTTCCGCGGCGAATTTCTCCGCTCTTCGCTGCAGGAGGTCAACATCGAGCCTCAGGAAAACGGACCGGTGTGGAAGAGCCTGCTCATTAAAGGGGAGGCCGAGGGGCTGCAGCCCGGTTCCGGTTTGCAATGCGAAGTGCGGCTGTATGAAACGGAGAAACGAATCGAGCTGATCTATAGAGGCCGCAAACTGCCGATCAGCGCGCCGGAGGCCGTCTACATCGCCTTTCCTTTCGCTCTGCGCAACAGGCGGACGCTCTATGAATGCCAGGGCGGCATGGTCACTCCGGGCTCTGGTCAGATTCCCCGTTCTGCGTCCGACTGGCAAGCGATGCAGAAGTACGCGCTGCTGCAAGGAGAGGAAGGCCAGATCGTCTGGGGCAGCCGCGACATCCCACTGGTACAGCTCGGCGAGATCAATTTGGGCAAATGGATGGAAACGACGGAGATCAAAACCGCGCATCTCTACTCATGGGTCATGAACAACTACTGGTTCACCAACTTTCTTGCCAAACAGGAGGGCGAACTGGCCTGGCGCTATTACCTGACCTCCCATTCAACTCACGACCCGGCTGCCGCCGCGCGTTTCGGCTGGGGCTCAGCCGTGCCGCTGGCCGTCCGTGTGCTTGCGCCCGGCGCCGTTGGAAAACAAAAGCCGGTGTTTACCGGCCTGGCATCCTGGCCGGATCATGTGCTGTTGGTGAGCAGCCGGCCGGCTCGGTACGGCAACGGCGTGGTGCTGCAGCTGCGCGAAACCGGGGGCCGCGAGGCATCGATACGCCTCGATGAATTGTTGCAAGGTAAAATCCTTAAAAACAAAACACATGTCAATGTGCTGGAAGAGCCGCTGAATGGGCTGGATCAGCAGCTGGTGTTGCAACCCTTTGAAGCAAAAATGATAAAATTGGAATGGTAATGTGCAAAGCGAAATATGAAATAGAATCCGGCTCCTTCACAGCCGTGAGATGGAATTGGAGCGTCATTGTATTTGCTTTGTTGGCTTCTTTATATTTCAACCAACTTGTATTTCAATGGAATCATGAATGCAAGTTATGTAAACTGGAGTATTTGCTGAACGGGACTGCCCTAAAACCGTTCCAGTATCGGGTGCTGATCCCATGGTTGATCCAAGGCATCTCCTCGGTGATCAATCTAGCTGAGCACACCAGGACGATATGCCAATGGATCAACTTTTTCTTCTTGTTCGCTTTTATCATGGCCTTTCAATACTGGGCTGATATAACAATTGGAAATAAAAAAACGTCCCTCTTGGCCGTCTTGATCATTCTTTACATGATGCCGTTTCACTATTTATTGCTGCGCCAAGGAAACCTTTGGTATCCCTGGGATATGTCCACGCTGTTTCTTTTTACGCTCGGATTAATCGCCCTTTATCAGGAAAAATGGCGACTGTTCTATCCACTGCTTGCCGTCGCCACTTTGAACAAAGAGACCACCTGTTTTTTAATCTTAATTTTTTTCTATGTGGAGATCGGTCGCTTGAATTGGAAACAGATGGCGATGCATGTATCGACCGGAACGGCAGTGTGGTTGGCGGTTAAACTCGCACTTTATTTATACTTTCAGAACGGGACGTCCGGCGCGCTTTTTGAGAATAAATTGCGCAGTAACTTGCAATTCATAGCCACGCTTCCAAATCTTTTATCAGTGTTCAGCCTGTTTGGCTTCTTGTGGCTGCCGGTGCTGATATATTTTCATAGAATCAAAAATCCTTTCATTCAACGCGCCCTGCTGACGACGCCCATTTTTTTCCTGGGCATGCTGTTTGTTGGCAATATTTTTGAACTGCGCGTTTTCAGCGAAATGATCCCTCTGATCGGCATAGCCGCTCTATGGATTATCAACGATAGTTTCATGACGAAAGACAGTTAAGAATCCGACCTTACCGTCGAAATAAAAAAACCGGGCGGCATGCTCGATTCAGCAAAAAGTATCTATCCAAATACTATTTTAAAACCGAGACGCTCTGTCTGGATTGCTATAACAGGATGGATGCTGAAGCCCGTAAGCAGGCGACCCGCCGGGATCTGATGAAGCATCCGTTGACTTCTACCACGTTTACAATTGAAGGCTACAAGATCACCCGTCATTTGGGCGTGGTGCGCGGCATCACGGTACGATCTCGATCCATTTTCGGCACAATCGGCGGCGCCCTGCAGACGTTGGCCGGAGGCAATATTCCGCTGTTCACCGAATTATGCGAAAAAACCCGCGAAGAAGCGTTCGAAATTATGGCGGAGCATACGGAACAGATCGGCGCCAATGCCATCGTCGGCGTACGCTATGACACCACTGAGCTGATGGACGGAGTCACCGAAGTACTCTGCTATGGAACGGCCGTGATGGTAGAGCCCGCCTGATTGATTGGCTTGCAGGGTTGGCTTTCTCGATGCCTGCGGTGTGATTTTCGAATGCATCTCCACCTGATGGAGGAACTTATAGAATGAGTGTCGCAAAGAACACAATCCTATCTCTAGTTATATTCCTTTGCCTGCTGGCCATGGAACCGGCCTTGGCCGATTCCACACGGACCGGACTTATCACCATCGCCGGCGGCCAGTTCCCGGTCTCGGCGGATGTGCGGGCGAACGCCGACTGGATTCTGAAGCAGATGCGCGAAGCCAAACAAAGAGGCGCTGACATCATCCAGTTTCCTGAATGCGCGCTCTCCGGCTATGCGGGCGTGGATTATACCACGCTGGCTCATTTTGATTGGCCAAAGCTGCACGAACAGACGCAAAGGGTGCTGGCAGCAGCCGATTCACTGGATCTCTGGGTTCTGCTGGGCAGCATGCATCGGCTGAGCGGCGAGCACAAACCGCATAACAGCGTCTATGTGATCAATCCGGAAGGCCGGATCGTCGACCGCTATGATAAACGCTTTTGTACCGACGGCGATCTGAATTTTTACACACCAGGTGATCATCTGGTCACTTTTACGCTGAACGGCGTTTCCTGCGGCGTTCTGATCTGTTTCGATGTGCGGTTTCCAGAGTTATATAGGGCCTATGTACAGGAAAAGGTCCACATCGTTTTCCACTCTTTTTACAATGCCCGGCAGCAAAAAGGCAGCATTCATCCGATGATCATACCGGTAACCTGCCAGGCTCATGCCGGCATCAATCACGTCTTTATCTCTATGACCAACTCTTCCGCTCAACACAGCTGGCCCTGCCATTTCATCACACCGGACGGCCGAATCGAGAAAAAGCTGAAAACCGACCAGCCCGGCGTGCTTATCTCGACGGTCGATCTGGAAAAAAATTATTATGATCCCAGCGCTGCTTTTCGCATGGATGCCATCAACGGCAAATGGCACAGCGGGACGATCGTGGAGGATGAGCGGTCAAAGAATCGGACAGAATTTTAGCAGGAGAACGCTTAAAGTCCCTTCTACGAAGCAACAGCCCCTTCAAGAGAGCAGCTTCAGCAGGATCGTTTATCAAGTGGGCAGCCGCCGAAGCGGAAGCTGAGATCATAACGGCCAGAAAGATGCTGTGGCTCCTGAGGCGCAAAACAGTGAACAGCCGAGTTTGCTTTTGGACCCTGAGCGCCGAAGGATGCAGCGACGAACTGAGCATGCGAAAGCCCATGGCCCTGCGCGACGATAGATTCCTCGCCCTGCGCTGACACAAAGCACGCATCAGGTTTGTGCATTGCGGGCTTGGAACGACAAAAGGGAGGGATTCGGCGACGAACGGAAAAAGCGAAAGCCTATAGCCCCGTGCAACGATAGATTTTTTTCTCGTTCCCAAGCTCGAGAGCCTGGGTGAGGAATTTCATACGCAAAACATATCGTTACATTAGTTGTCACTGGATTCGCCCAATCATCACCCAGGCTCGGTGCTTGGGAACGCCCTTGGCGGCAAAGCTCTGCTTTGCCGATTAGTAAAGCGCGAAACACAGCTTGGCAACGAAAAAATATGGCCTCTGCGGTTGGTCGTCATGCCGTACCACATTGCTGGGGATTGCTCCAACCCATATTTATACCATAATAATAGTAAAAGACTTTACTCGCAATGACAATCGTTTTTCAGCGATCGTATTGCATTACTTTTTTCTACAATGGCCCAGGACAGCAGTGCAAAATCGTATCAAATACAGCACC
>JAKJDB010000343.1 GCA_022706175.1 Candidatus Zhuqueibacterota bacterium
CGACCACACCGCCGATCTGATCCTGCCAGCCGCCGCCGGTGGTCATGAGCTGTTCCAGGTAGCTGGTGCGCTGAAACAGATCCGCCTGGCTCAATTTCAGGCCAAAGGTGCGCGAGAGCGCAGCGATGGTGGCAGCGCCGAGAATGCTGGAGGCGCCCAAACCGGAGCCTGCCGGCAGAGCGCTGAAAAGCGTCAGATCGATGCCGCCGCCGTATTTTTTCAACAGTGAGCTCAGAGACGTGCGTTCCTTGCCGGAGAAGATGCCGGCCGCGATCAGAGCCGCTTTGGGCAAAGACAGCCAGTCTGAGGGATCGGTAAAGTCGCGCAATTGCTCCAGATCCTTCACCACTGCGCTGGCGCCGAGATCGATGGAGTTGATGCGGATCACCGGCTGGCGGAGGACTTTGGCGATGACCTGGATCGGATACTGACCGTTGAGCAAAACCGCGGCGTTGAGAACCGCGCCGCCTTGCTCCATGCAATAGGGCGGCGTGTCGGACCAGCCGCCGGCAAAGTCCAACCGGGCCGGCGAACAGGCCCACACTACTTCATCGGAGCGAATGGCGATCCCGCTGTGCTTTTGCGCCGGCACATCATGAACGCTTTTGCCGACCGCCCGGCGGATGGTGGAAAATGCCAAATCCAGCCAGCGGTCCGCTTCAGCGGCCGACGCCGGGCCAGGCGTTGAACGAACCTGTTGTGATCTCAGATAGTACAATCGGCTGAGAAACAACAGATCCGGGTTCTGTTTGGTCAGTTTTTCCAATTCCAAGGCCAGGAGGGACGGCGCCCGTTCATCCGTGCACAGCCCCAGCAGTCCCGCTGCTGTCCAGCAAGAGTCCGGCGTCAACACGTGTCGCAGATTTCGCAGGGTTGCGGCTTTTTCGATCGTTTCCTCCTGCTGCAGCAGGGAGGGATGATCCACCTGCTGCAGGATCCAGCGTAGCGATCTGCGTTCGGCAGCGAGCCATTTTTTCGGACAACAGTCTGCGGACTGGAGGGACTGCACCAGCTGAGAAGCAGCGGCTGGATCGGAGCAGACGGGAAACAACTGTGCGTTCCACAGATCGCCACAAGGCCCTTTGGGCCAGAGCGCCCGTTCATGCAGAGAACGCTGCTGCAGCCATTCGGCGATCGGTTGATTCATAAACAGATTGTGCTCCGGCTGGACCCCGGTTTTAAAGTGGTCCGCCAATCCGTAGAGCAGGGCGGTCCAGCCTTTGCGCTTCAGGGGCAGAAGGGTGAGGCCAAGATTCGCCTCCAGCTTGACAGGGCCGGCTGTTGAATTGAGATTGGTAACGATATTGTCGCCGCCCAGTTCGATCGCATCGCGCAGATGGCAATTCTCAATGAGCACCGGACTTTTTATCCGTGCGCGATGCGTGTCGATGAGGGAGTGGTATATGTACGCCTCTTTAAATTGAGGAAAGTCCGCCGCATTGGAACGGACGCCGTTTTCAAAGCCATACAGCGCACCGGCCTGGGTCAGAGTGTGCAGATTAAAAAGAAACTCGCGGCTGCGGCCTATATGAAAGAATCCACAGTAGGCAAGCAGTGAGACGTGAAAGGAAAGCGCCTGCAGCCGGCCGCTGTCGGGCAGGGTTTTCTTTCCCAGCAGGGCAAAAGGGATCTCTTGATACAGGTTGAGTTCGTTTTTCTCTTTGAGCGTATACGCCAGCAGTCCGCGGCATTGGATCAAGGCTTCCACCGCGTCCGGTGCAAGATGCACGATGCCGGTGTCGACCCAGGCCCGTTGATGATAATCCAGTGCGCGCGCAATGACCAGCTCTTCGTTTGATGGCTTTTGCAGGAAATTCTTCACTGGCACGGGAGTCTGATAGGCCTGCCGGCTGGGAACAAACACACCGTGCCGGCCTGCCACCTGAACGTCGTCCGGATAGGCGATGCCGGTGATGCCCCGGTCGGCAAATTGGATCTGTTCTGCGGCAAAACTCAGGAGCACGTCGCCGGAAGCGATGAGAACCTGTCCATCGGGAGTGAATGGCAAGGCTGCATAGGTGTTCATCGCGATGTCGAACAGACAGGCCGGTTGACGGGTGGGCAGGGGGGTGAAGATTTTACCGCACGCGGCATAGGCAGGCAGGCGTCTGCTGTCGCCCCCGGAATGGATGATGAGGATGCGTTTGCGGGAAAATGCGGCGGAAAAATTTTCTCCCGCCAGCTCATACAGGCGGCGCAGGATGAACAGCGTGCTTCCCCCTGAACCGATGCGCCTGCCGTCCGGATCCGCCAGAACCATAAAATCGGTGTGCGGATAAAGTCCTTGTTGTTTGCGCCAGTTCAGGCGGGTGCGATACGCATCCGCCTGGGTCTCGTTGGCGGCGGATAAAATGCACAGATCAAACGGTCTCATGTCCATTCCCTGTAAGGATTGTTCGGCTGGAGCAAATTTTGCACAATTTAAGCAAAAATGCAAGCGCTGTTTGCGCTGAAAATAACTTGCGTATCAGTGCAAAAAATCTTAATTTGCTGAAAAGCGGCCTATCGGATGCAAACAGGGTTTTCTTCAGGACGTATATGGCTAAATCCTTGATAGGATTTTTTATCCTCATCCTTGTACCTCTGGCCTGTGCGGTCGATCCGCCCGAGGCGCTGCGCTGTGAATGGCTGCTGCATCCTGAGCAATCGCTTCTGACGGATTTATCTCCCGAGTTTTCCTGGCTGATCCCATCGAACCGGAACGGAGCTCATCAAACAGCCTATCAGATCATCGTATCTTCTTCCCGCGTCCTGGCGGAAAAAAAACGCGGCGACGTGTGGGATTCCGGAAAAGTGACATCGAATCAGTCGGTGGATGTGCCCTTTACCGGCGGTTCCCTGGCGCCGGATCGCGATTATTTTTGGCGTGTGCGCATCTGCTGCGGCGACGGCAAGCCCTCCGCCTATTCTGCTGAGCAAAAAATTCGTTTCACCGGTTCAGCGGATCCCTTTGCTACGGACAATCGGGTCTGGTACAATCGCCTGCCGCTGCAGCGCACTTTGGTGGCGCCGGTGTCCATGCGCGAGATACGGCCGGGCAGTTATTTTATCGATTTCGGCCGTGCCGCGTTCGCTACGATTCGCGTCGAAGCGCTGCAGCGCCGACAATCGCCATGGCGGGTGCGGCTGGGCGAAGTATTGACTAAAGAGGGAACGATCGATGCCAATCCGGGCGGCTCGAGAAGATGCCGCACCTGGACCCAGCCTATGCCGCTGGACGCCTCGCCGCTGGTCTTGAAAATTCCGCCTGATCGTCGCAACACCAGCGGCGATGCGGTGCTCATGCCGCCAGAGATAGGGGAGGTGATGCCGTTCCGCTATTGCGAGCTGGAAAACGTCAGCGGCGTTCTATCCCCTGATCACATCCGCCAGCTGGCGGTTCATTATCCCTTTGACGAAAACGCCTCCTCTTTTCGCTGTTCGAACCAAATTTTGAATGATGTGTGGGATCTGGGCAAATACTCGATCAAGGCCACCAGCTTTCTCGGCGTCTATGTAGACGGAGACCGTGAGCGGATCCCCTATGAAGGCGACGCCTATATCAATCAGCTGAGCCATTACTGCGTGGATGCGGAATACAGCCTGGCGCGGCATACGATCGAGTATCTGTTTCGTCATCCCACCTGGCCGGCGGAATGGCAGATGCACATGGTGATGATGGCCTGGAAGGACTATCTCTACACCGGCAATCATGAACTGCTGATCAGCCATTATGAAGATCTGGCCGCCAAGACGCTGCTGGGGTTGAGCCGGGAAGATGGGCTCATTGTCGAAGACAGCACGAGAATGACGTCGCAATTTTTACGCTCGCTGAATCTCTCCTCAGCGCCGCGCATTCTGGTCGATTGGCCGCCCGCCAGTTTCACCCATGCGGATCGTTACGGCGAGCGCGACGGATATGACATGCGGCCGGTGAACGCCGTGGCCAATGCCTTTCATTACCACACGTTGCGATTGATGGAGGCCATTAGTCCGGCGGCGGGACGGCCGGAGGATGCGCCGATTTGGCGGCAGCGCGCCGACCGGGTTTATCGCTCTTTTCAGACTGTTTTTTATGACGCAGAGCAGGGCGTTTACCGCGACGGTGAAGGCAGCCGCCATTCCGCCTTGCATGCGAATTTTTTCCCCCTGGCCTTCGGCCTGGTGCCGGCTGCGCAGTTGGAGCGGGTCGTCGCCTTTATTAAATCCAGGGGCATGGCCTGCAGCGTCTACGGCAGTCAGCATCTGTTGGATGCGCTGTATCAAGCCGGCGAAGCGGAGTATGCGCTCTCTTTGCTGACCGCCACTCATGACCGCAGCTGGGC
>JAKJDB010000344.1 GCA_022706175.1 Candidatus Zhuqueibacterota bacterium
GTGGCCCTGCACTTCATCGAACCAGAGCACGTATTTGCCATGGGCTGAGGCGCTGACCGGGCCGGCGATCTTTTTGGCGATGAGGGTCCGCGCGCCGTCCGCCAGGCGTACGCAGTAGAGATCCTGAAAAGCGGCGCCATCCCAGGAGAGCAGCGGCTGGTAGGGCAGGCTGCTCAGTCCCAGGGCCCAGCCGGCATCGCCCTCCTGGACGATTTTCAAATCGGGCAGATCTACGGCCGCCAGCTGCGAGAATTTTCCGTCTTTCACATGCACCACCGCGGTGTAACTGCGCTTGAGTTCCTTGTCCAGGTCATGGACCTGCTGCGACTGCAGGAGCGGGTCCTGGTAATGCCAGATGTCGAGTTTGGCGGTTTCAAACTCTACCAGTGTGGTGTCCTCAGCCACGGGGATGGGCGCGGTACCTAAAAACAGATTGTCGCCGTTGCGGCTGAACTGGAGCGACTGGTTTTCGCTGATCAGCCAGTGTCGCGGGAAACCGATTTTCAGCGTGTCGAGAATCTGCCGCGCCGAATCGTTCTCCGCGCGCCAGCAAAAGAGGGAATAAAACCGTTGTTTGTTTTTGCTGGTGTCGCGGTCGGCGAGAAAAGCGGCCTGTCGGCCCTGTTCATCCCAGAGCAATTTTTTATACACCGCCTTGCCGCTTTGAATCATACGCCAGGAGGCAGAGGAGGTGGTAAAGACATAGACGCCGGGTTTTTGTGTGCTGTCTGCGGCAGAGCAGGCGAACAGAATGCGCTGCCCCGTCTTGGCGACCTGATACTCCGTCACGGCATGAAACGTCCACTCCCGGCCGTCCGTCAGCCGTCTTATCACCAGATCGCTGCCCGTTTCATCCGCTTTCTTTTTATCTTTGTCCTTCTCCTGTTTCGCGAGCGCCGGATCTTTCTCGCGCTGGTATGCCAGCCACCCGCTGCCCTTTTCCGGCAGCTGAAAAGATTTGAGCCATCCGACCTTGGTCACTGAACCGTTGTCCAATTGCAGAATGGCCAGAGAATCCTTGGGCATCTCTTCTTCTTTTTTCTTGGCGATCTTGGCTTTGCGAGTCTCCTGAAAAAAGGGTTGAATGTGCGCCACCACGAAACGCGAGTCCTGGGTGAATACTGCTTTGCAGCCGCGGGGAATCACGAAGGTCTGTTCTTGATCGAGCGCGGCGATGCGCAGCTCTCCATCCCCTTCCTGGGGCGCCAGGCTGTAAAGCAAAAAGGCGCCGTTCTCCGACAGAGCGGTTCCGGTGATCGAGTTCCAGCGGTCGTAGACAGAGTGGTCGAGCGGTTTTTTTTCAGCCAAACAGCTTGCGGCGATTGCCAAAAGGCAAAGCGAAAGACCGATCCGTTTCATCATGAGTACCTGACTGGTTGTGAGCGAAAAAGGATTTAACAAATGTAGGAATTTTTGCAGGAAAAATAAACAACTATGTGCAGCGGGCGCTGCCGTTCAACAGCGAAAAGCGGCTGGTTGAAAAAAGGGGGGTACTGTACGCGCCGTTTGTCTTAGCCCTGGTCATGCGCCACGATGCGCGCCTCGGTCAAGAAAAACACCTCTTCAGCGATGTTGGTGGCATGGTCAGCCAATCGCTCGAGCTGTCTGGTCAGCACGATCAGGTGCGCGCACGGCTCGATGTCGTCGGTACTGGCTTTCATCCGCTCGACGAGAAATTTGAAAATGCTTTTATTCAAACCGTCCACCGCGTCGTCCTGGCGCATGACCTGAAGCGCTTTTTGATTGTCCGCCTCGGTGAACGCAGCGATGGCTGTTTTCAGCATCACCTGCGCCTGTTTGGCCATGTCGATCACCTGCGACTCTTGTACCAGATCATGGCGGTCTGCGGTCTTGCGTGTGCGGTTGACGATGTTGACGGCGATGTCGCCGCATCGTTCCAGCTGGGCGCTGATCTTGAGCGCGGTAATGATGGTGCGCAAGTCGATGGCGACGGGTTGAAACAGCGCGAACAGGTTTTCACACTGAGCCAGAATCAGGTTTTCATAGGCGTCCGTCTGTTTGTCGCGCTCTTTGACCACACGGCACAGCTCCACATCGGCTTTTTCCAGCGCCTCAATGGCCATACCCACCTGACCGTCCACCAGCTCCACCATCTGCTGCAAGGACGTTTTCAGGCTGTCCATTTCCTGAGTAAAATGATTCTGCATATTCGATGAACCTCAGCCTCGTACAAAGGAATATACTCATGTTTTTCTCTGAAATCAATGAAAACGAAGGATGATGCCATGCCGCAGCCGCCGGCGGCACGCTTGGTTCAAGGCGTTTGTCGGTCTCGCCGGGCAGGTCAACAGGCGCTAAATCTATATTTATTTTGCGCTGATTTTGCCGGAGGCCGATGCGGCGGCGCGCGAGTTCTTGACTTTGAGGCGAAATATGTGTAATTTGCTGCGGCGAAAAATGAGGGAACCTATGCGCAGAACCTTTGCAGTACTGTTCGTCGTTCTGCTTTTTGCTTTATTATCCGCATGCGGCAATCGGCGCAGTTCGATCACAGTGGCCGGTTCCACGGCCTTTCAACCTTTTGCGGAAAAGCTGGCCGATCAATTCATGACCAACCGGCCCACGGCGAACATCATTGTGCAGGGCGGCGGCTCTGCAGTGGGCATCCAGTCCACGCTGTCAGGAACCGCCCAGATCGGCATGGCGGATCTGGTCACCCTGCCTGAGGAGGCAAAGGGGCTGCAGGCTACGGAAGTAGCCCGGGACGGCATCGCGGTGGTGGTGCATCCGTCCAACCGCATCAACGACCTGACGATGGATCAGCTGCGTCGAATCTTCAGCGGCCAGATCCGCCACTGGCGTGACCTCGGCGGCAGCGACGACGTCATCACGGTCGTTTCGCGCGAGGCTGGATCGGGCACGCGCATCTCCTTTGAGCAGATCGTCGGCGACCTCGAGTTGACCAAAGAGGCCATTGTTCAGGATTCCAACGGCACCATTCGGGAGACCGTGGCCAATGATCCCAACGCCGTGGGTTATCTGTCGCACGGATTGCTTAATGAGAAAATCAAAGCGGTGACCATCGATGGCGTAGCGTGCACCAACGAAGCCATTCAAAGCAAGCAGTACGCGCTGGCACGCCCGATCTTTTTGCTCACCCGCGGAGCGCTTTTGCCCGACACACAGGCGTTTATCGATTACATTCTCTCCGTAGAAGGTCAGCAAACCATTCAATCCAGCGGTCTCATTCCGGTCAAGTAGCGAGCGTCATGAAACCTTATAGCCTGGGAGAAAAAGGCGTTCAGTACATTCTGACCGCCGTCGCTTTTTCCGCGTTGTTCGGGCTGTTGCTGATTGCGCTGTTTATCCTCAAAGAGGGGTTGCCCTTTCTTGTGCAGGTGGGCTTGAAGGATTTTATTTTCGCCCACGACTGGGAACCGCAGAGCGGCCAATTCGGCATCTATCCCATGATCATCGCCTCTCTGTGGGTGACCTTTGGCGCCATGCTGATCGGCGCGCCGCTGGGCATCGCCTGCGCGGTGTTTCTCACCGAATTCGTCCCCCGGCCGGTGATGCATACGATCAAGCCCATGATCGAACTCTTGGCCGGCATCCCCTCGGTCCTATACGGTTTTATCGGCGTCATTGTTCTGGCGCCCCTGATCCGCACGCATCTGGGCGGCCCCGGACTTTCGCTGCTGGCCGCCTCCATCATTCTCGGCATCATGGTCCTGCCCACCATCATCAGTATCTCCACGGATGCGATCAGCGCCGTGCCCACTTCTTTTCGTGAAGGCTCCCGGGCCTTGGGCGCCACCCGCTGGCAAACGGTTTATATGGTGGTGTTAAAGGCCGCGCGATCCGGCATCATTTCCGGCGTCATCCTCGGCATGGGGAGGGCCATCGGCGAAACCATGGCGGTCATCATGGTGGCGGGCAACGCAGTCAAGCTGCCGGGCTCTGCTCTGGATTCTGTGCGCACATTGACGGCCAACATCGCCCTGGAGATGGGTTATGCCGTCGGGCTGCATCGCAGTGCGCTGTTCGCCACCGGCGTAGTGCTGTTTATTTTTATCATGGTGTTGAACACCCTGGCCGGCGCCTTTGTCAAACGGGAGATACGCCGGCGATGATGCGGATTCCTGCAAAAGTCAGCCAGGCGGCGGCGGCGGCTGTGATGGCGCTGGCGACCTTGCTCACCCTGGCGGTGCTGGTCTTTATCGTGGTCTTTATTCTGGAAAAAGGATTGCCGATCCTGAGCCGTACTTTTCTCTTCAGCGCCCCCCGGGATATGGGCAAGGCCGGCGGTATTTTTCCCACCATTCTG
>JAKJDB010000004.1 GCA_022706175.1 Candidatus Zhuqueibacterota bacterium
TGGGGGGCATCTGGCGATGATGGCCGCCTATGCTGCGGAGGCTTCGCTGCTGCACAATGAGAGCTGCGGGGATTCTGCCAATTTTAAAGTGCGGGCCGTGGTTTCCATCTATGGCCCCAGCGATTTGACCACGCCGGTTGCGCGGGAAAATTCCGCGGTGATCAGATTTCTCGGCAAAACCTGGGTTCAGGCACCTGATCTCTATGCGCAGGCGTCGCCGTTGTTCTGGATCGACGGCCAGGATCCTGCAACGCTTCTTTTTCACGGCACATTGGATGAACTGGTGCCTGTGGCCCAGTCCGATTCCCTGGCGGCCCGGCTGCAGCAGATGCACGTACCGGTCGTTTATCATCGGCTGCGCGGCTGGCCGCATACCATGGACTTGTCCCAGCGGGTGAACGACTATTGTGTTTATCACATGAGCGAGTTTTTTAAAAAATATCTTTAGCAAAGCGGCGCCTGGTGCGCTGCAGACAGGAGATGGAGCAAACTATGCCTACCAACGAATGGAGCCGCCGTGAATTCATCGGCGGCGTGTCGATCACGCCGGCACTGGCGTTGGCCGGTCAGCGCGATAGAGCGATGATCAAACCGCCTGCCCTGCGTCCCGGAGCGACCATCGGTCTGGTGGCCCCGGCCAGCCCGGTCTTTGAGCCCAGTGAAATCCGTGAGGGCAAGGCGGCCCTGGAGGCGCTCGGTTTTCGCGTCAAGGTGGCTGAGCACATCGGCCGCAAATGGGGTTATCTGGCCGGCAGCGACCAGGAGCGCAGTGAGGATGTGATGAACATGTTTCTCGATCCGGAGGTGAGCGCCATCGTCGCTCTGCGCGGAGGATACGGCGCTCTGCGCATCCTGCCCTATCTCGATTATGAAGCCATACGAAGAAATCCTAAAATACTCCTTGGTTACAGCGATGTGACCAGCCTGCATCTGGCGATCCATAAGCTGGCCGGCATTGTCACCTTTCACGGACCGGTGGCGTTGTCCACGTTCAACGAGTATTCCACCCGTTATTTTCGCAAAACCCTGATGCAAACCCAGGCGGTCGGCGTGATCGAAGAGCCTGCCGCCGGCCTTCCGGCGCTGCAGACGTTCGGCAAAAAGAGCGGCCGGGTCCAGGGCGCTCTGGTGGGCGGCAACATGACGTTGGTCTGCGCCGGACTGGGCACGCCCTATGAGATCGAGACGCAGGACAGGGTGCTGTTTCTCGAAGAGGTCGGTGAAGAGCCCTATGCTCTGGACCGCATGCTCACCCAGCTGGATCAGGCGGGGAAATTGCGCAGCTGTCGCGCCATCCTCCTTGACCGTTGCGCCAAGTGCGGGCCGGCTGACTATAAGCCGGCCTTTCAAAACACGCTGTCTGTGGAGGAGATCATCAGCGACCGGCTGGGCCAATTGGATATTCCGGTCCTGTTCGGCCTTTCCCTGGGCCATGTGGCCGACAAGCCGGTGCTGCCGCTCGGCGTGCAGGTGGCGGTGGATGCGGACCAGCGACGTTACGAAATTCTAGAGCCTGCGGTAAGCTGATCCTTTTTCCGCATCCTCTCTTTTTGTCGCTATGTATATAATGCCGGTTAAATTCAACACGCATTTTCAGGCAATCAGGCAGGGGAGGCGGTGCCTACGACGAGATAAAAGTTCAAAGGAGTTTCATGATCAAACGGTACAGCATCTTTTGCTTTTTTCTGCTGTGGTTTACAGGGCTTGCCAGCGCACCCTTGCTCAGGGCGGCGGCCACCCTGTCGTGGAATCCCGTCACTCAAAACACCGCCGGTGGATCTGTGGCCGCGCCGGTGTATTATTATGTCTATCGCGACACCTTTCCCTCTTTTCAGCCCGGCGACCCTACATTCCTTGTCGCTACTACCGACACCTTTTTCCTGGATACCGATGGCCGCCTGAATGATCCGGCTAAAAATCTCTTTTATCGGGTAAAAGCGGTCGATGCGTGGGGCAACGAATCCGACTATTCGCAAACCACGGGCGAGACGCCCTTTGTCTTGACCGGCGTTGGTGTCTGGTTGGGATCCGCCTATCAGGCGGAGGCGGATTCGATGGTCTGCGCTCTGAAAGACCTCGATCTGCTGCCGTTTCTCTCGCCCTATCCCGAGTCGCCCCGCCATGCTCCGGCGTTCGCCGAACCGCCGGTGGACTGGCTGCTGGTGCAGTTGCTCCGCCCCGGAGATCTGCAGGTGGTTGGCCAGAAATCCTTCCTGTTGCAGAGCGACGGCACCGTCACCGAGCTGGACGGCAAGAACAGCGTGCTGGGCATCCCGGGCGCAGAGCCCGGCCTCTATCATGTCCGCATTCGCCACCGCAATCATTTGGCCGCAACCACGCAGCAGGCGCTTGCGCTTAACGACTACAGCGCGGAAAGAGTGGATTTCCGGGCGGATAGTTCTTTGTATGCCGCGCCAGAGTCCGCCTGTCGGTTGGGGCCCGAAGCATGGGGCCTATGGCCCGGCGATCTGGATCAGGACGGCGCCATTTCGGAAACGGATTATGACCTTTGGCGCGCGCAAGCGCAGTCCGATGTGTTGGGCTACCAACGCGCGGATCTCAATTTTGACGGACGTGTGACGACGCGGGATTACGTCATCTGGTATCGTAACGCGAGGAGGACAGCGCCATGAAGCCCTGTCAGCCGACTGCGCCGGCCTGTTTACAGCGCCCGAGTCTGTATCGCCCTCGTTCCGTTGCAAGAACCCGCATCCTACGGAGTGTGATCCTGTTGCTTTGCGCTCTGGTGTCGCCCCTGGCGGCTGAGGAGTGCGCGTTTCGACTGATCGTGACCGCCAACCAGGCGAGGGTCGACGGCGATTTTTTTGTCGACCTGCAGATGAGAACAGCCGAAGCGAGTCCGTCGCCGCGTCGGCTGCATTCATTGACCCTGGATGTCCATCACGCCGGTGCGCTGGCCGCTTATTCCGACACCTGCGCGGTGAATTGGGCGCTCGGCCCGGGCTATGAAGCGAGCGTCAGCAAACTCGCCGGCTATTATCGCGTGCTGGTGACCGCCAACGGCGTCTCCGGTTCAGACGCCGCCTGGTCTGCGACCGGCGATTGGCAAAGGCTGGTGACGCTGCGCTGGAAGATCGCTGCCGTGTCAGGCTCTTACGAAGTGGCCATGCTCGTGGATACGGATGCCGCCGCTTATTTTATCGATGCGCCGCCCAGCGATCCAGCGGAATGGAGTACAACGCCCAAAGCACCGGCAGACTTGAAATTGGCGGCCAAGCTGTTTTTGCAAGGGCCCTATTCAGCCGCCGGCGACACCATGAGCACAGCTCTGTGTACCAGCGACTTTATCCCCAAAATCTCACCCTATGCTGAAGACCGTCGCACGTTGGACACGGTTCCGGCCGCGGTGACCGATTGGCTGCTGCTGCAGCTGCGCAGCAGCGCGACCGGCGCCGTTGTGGCCTCGAGGAGCGTGCTGTTGCGTAAAGACGGCCGAGTGGTGGGTGATGACGCGATTACGGAAGAGGTTGTCATTCCCTCGCTGGAAGGGGAAAAGGAGTACTATGTTGTGGCCAGGCACCGGAACCATCTCGGCGTGATGAGCGCTCATAGCCTGGCTTTGAACGCAAACACAGCCGCAGAGCATGATTTCACCAGCGGAGCGGATCAATACTATGGAGGAAATGGGAAACAGCTGGAAGCAGGCTGCTACGGATTATATTGTGGTGATGCCAATGGGAATAGTTGGGTTAATGCAACAGATTACTCGTTCGTGTTTGAATATATTGGCTTCAATGGATACTCCGGATCCGACGTCAATTTAAATGGCTGGGTAAATGCTACTGATTATAATTATATCTATGGAAACATTGGCGTAAATTCTAACAGTCCAAAATAAGGGAGCATAGGATGAAAAAAGGTTATCATCGTTTTGGTTTGCTGGTTTTAATATTGCTAGTAATTTCCTTTGCATCCATCAATGCAGGAACTATTCAGATATCTTTGTTAGGCACTGATCCGCTGGTTGTCGATGTGAAGGGAGTCGGTTCCGATCAGCAAGCTAGGAGTATTAGCCTGTTTGTGTATTTTAGGGATGACGGCATCACTGATTTGGCAAGGGAAAATGTTAACAGCCAGGTTATGACAGATCTTTTTGCATGGGGTTCTCTATTAGAGACAAAGGAGATTAACACAGGCAGCTGGTTAAAGGGGGGACACACTTATACAAGATGCATAAATTATGCACTGGCTAATCTGACCGGGACTTTTGATGATTATTGGACCACAACGGGAATTCCGGCATTAATTTTAGATTTTTCTTCTGTCGGCTCTGGGCACGTTTTTATAGAGTCTCAAGGTCCTGATGCTTTTACTGATTGGTCAAATAATCCCCATACCGTTACCTATGCCAACCAGGATGTCACCCTTCCGGTTGAGCTCTCTGCTTTTTCAGCGATCATGGAGAATGGCCGTGTTCTGTTGAAATGGACCACCGAAAGCGAGCGGGATAATTTAGGGTTCAACATCATGCGGGCTGATGAAAAAGAGGGAGCGTACAAAAAAATAAACAGCCGATTGATCGAAGGCGCCGGAAATTCGACAACCCGAACGGAATATCAGTATTATGATGATCGCGATATTCATGTCAACACGACTTATTACTATAAACTCCAGGATCTGGACATCAACGGCGGCAGCCGAATAAATGGTCCGGTGGAGGTGTTTGTTGATCGCGTGTTCATCCCCGATCAATTCTATCTGAACCAAAACCATCCCAACCCTTTCAATCCCAGCACGGCCATTCGATACGGCCTGCCGGAGGCGGCCAACGTGCGCGTGGAGGTGTATAACCTGCGCGGTGAACTGGTGCGGATTCTGCAAAACAGCAGCCAGTCTGCCGGCGCCTATGAACTGATCTGGGACGGCCGCAACAGCAGCGGACAGACCGTTCCCAGCGGCGTCTACCTCTATCGGCTTTCGGCCGGCAACTTTGTCGAAACAAGAAAAATGTTGTTCACCAAATAGCCCTTCTGATCCAGGGTTGGATGCTTGTCAGCCAACCCTGAACATCATGCAGCGCCATTTCATCCGCCCGGCCGGCCCCCGGGCGTTTTTTTTAATAAAAATGAATTGCTTTTAGCTTTGGAAATCTCTATTTTTTAACAACTATATCACTGTTACTCAAAGGATTGACTCTATGGAAAACAAACGGGTTGAGAACTACCGCGATCTGCAAGTCTGGCAGATGAGTCACGAACTGGCGCAAAAAGTGTTCGAGTCGGGCAAGAAATTTCCCCGCAGCGAGCGGGATCGCATGGCCCAGAAAATGCGCGACCTGGTCGTGCAGATACCCATGAACGTGGCCATGGGATTTCAAAAGCGCAACCGCCAGACCAAAGTTTACTTTTATCGCGCAGCGCTGACCGCAACCGAACAGCTCGACTATTATCTGCTTCTGGCCAAGGATCTGGGCTACCTCAAGCACAGCAACGAACTGGTTGAGCAGCTCGACAACATTGAAAAAAAGCTCAAAGGCCTTTTGCGTTCTGTGGCCGGCAATGAGAAATCCTGATTGTCTGCGCCCCTGTGTCCCCTTTCCGGAGTTTGATCATGGATCTTTCCGCCATACAATCTGCGCTTCAAGCCGCCGGTGTGGACGGCTGGTTGTTCTACGACTTTCATAATCGCGACCAGATCGCAGCGCGTATATTGTCCATGGACACTCATCGTTTCGCCTCCCGGCGATGGTTCTATTACATTCCGGCCCAAGGCGAAGCGCAAAAACTGGTGCACCGCATCGAACCGTGGCGCTGCGATCATCTGCCCGGCGCCAAACACATTTATCTGCCCTGGCAGGAGCTGCACCACCTGCTCAAGACCATGCTCGGCCCGGCAAAAAAAATCGCCATGCAGTATTCTCCCCTCAACGCGGTTCCCCCGGTTTCCATCGTCGATGCCGGCACCGTCGAGCTGATCCGCAGCTTCGGCGTAGAAATCGTCTCCAGCGCGGATCTGGTCGGCCGCTTTGAATCCCATCTCTCCATCGCGGACTGGGAGTCTCATCAGAAAGCCGGCCGGCTTATGCAGATGGTCAAAGACGAAGCGTTCAAAGAGATCAGTCGGCGCATCAAGGACGAGGATGCGCCCCGAGAGATTGAAATCCAGCGGTTCATGCAGGATCTCATGAAGCGGAACAATCTGATCGCCGAAGATGGGCCGGTGGTTGCGGTGAACGAGCATGCGGCTGATCCGCATTTTGAACCCACCGAGAGCAACAGCTTAAAGATGAAAAAGGGGGACTTGGTTTTGCTGGATCTGTGGGCGAAGCAGAATGCAGCCGGCAGCATCTATTATGACATCACCTGGATGGGCTATATCGGCGAGACCGTGCCTGATGCGCACGAATCGATCTTTCAGATCATCCGCCGCGGCCGCGATGCCGCCCTGCAGTGCGTGCAGGAGCATTTTCGCAACCGTCAGGCGCTCCACGGCTGGGAGGTGGATGAGGTGTGCCGCAAGGTGATTGTGGAAGCGGGTTACGGCGATTACTTTACCCACCGCACCGGTCATAATATCGGCGAACAGGTGCATGGCAACGGCGTCAATATCGATAATCTGGAGACCAAGGATGAGCGCTTGATCTTGGCCGGGACCTGCTTTTCCGTTGAGCCCGGGATCTATCTGCTGGATGAAAAACGGGGCTATCGAACCGAGATCGATGTGTTTGTGACCGAAGAGGGCCAGGTCGACGTCACCGGAGCGATTCAGGAAAAGATCGTGCCGATTTTAACCTTGTAATGCCGCGCTCTGCACTGCCTTAATAATCTGTTCATTCATTTTATGCCATCCCCAATGGGATGGCTTTTTTTTACTCCTGTCGGAAAAAAGTGAACCTGAATTCGATCAGGCGTAGCCGAGACAAACGGTTTCGGGACAACGCCGGCCGGGAAAAGGTTTACGGTTTTACCATAATATCGACGCAAGCAGAATCCTGCTGCACGAATCCCTGCTCCTCGGCGTTCCATAGTGCGCTCGCGCGTATCAGCGCCTGGCGCACGTTGAAAAGTCGCAGCAAAGGTTCCGCGCCTGCGGCGAACGGGACGTTCAACGCCTCCACATCGAGATCAACGACATCCTGGCCGTAGAACGCCGGGCGCGAATCCGGCGCCAGCAGCGAGACGCGAACATGGTCGAGATCCAGACCGCGGACATGGCGGGCGTACACGGCGACCCCCGGCAGGTCGCCGAATTTGTCAGGGGAGGGGTACGCATCGATCAGCTCCGGCACCGTTAGGTTGGCCTGTTCGCGGCTGCCGCCGCCACGGTAGGTCAGGTTCAACCGGCTCAGGCTGATGTTTTCCAAGGGATAACCGGGAATGCCGGTGAGCAGACAGGCCTGCTGGGCGTCACCGGCGATGATGTTGTCGATGATGATATTCCGTAGACAACCGGGCGTCGGTGTCGACTGATCCCTGCCGCGGTTGCCCAAACGGAGAAAGATGGGGCAATGCACCTGATCCATGACAAAATTCGTGATCGAGACGTTCTCCAACCTGCCGCCGTCCACCGACTCCAATGCGATTCCTGAAGTGGGCACTCGCCACTCCGGATGGCGGCGCAGAATGCAGTTGCTGACTACGATATGCTTAAAGTCGCCGCCTGATTCCGTGCCCAATTTAAAGCCGTTGCATGCGGTGACCAGAATGCAGTCGCTCACGGTGAGATACTCGGTGGCGCGGCGAATGCCCAGGGAAAAGCTGGCCTTTGGCACAATGGCGTCGTCCCTGCTTTCAATATAACAGTGCGAGATCTGCACAAAGCGGCTGGCATCCGGATCGATGCCGTCGCAATAACCGTTACGAACAGCTACGCCTTCGATCAGCACATGATCGCAGCCCAGGAGGCTGACGGCATAATTGGGTGCATTGCGGATAGTCACGTCGCGCAGGATGATGTTGCGGCAGCGTTTCAGGGCAATGGGCTTGGGGCCGCCGCGCCGGCTGCGATGGCCGTCGATGACGCCCGATCCGAGGATGGCGATGTGCTCAATGTCCTCGCCCCAGATCAGACTGAAGTGAAAAAAACTCGTTTCATGGTCTGCTGCGTTGGCAAAAGCAAGCGTTTCATAGGGATCGAAATCCGCGTCGTCGGGACTGGCCAGGAGCTGAGCGCCGTGATCCAGAAAGAGGGCCACATGGCTTTTCAGATGCAGGCTGCCCGACAGGTAGCAGCCGCTCGGCAGGTACACAGTGCCGCCGCCCTGACGGCTGCAGTCATCGATGGCCCGTTGCAGCGCTGCGGTGTCCTTGGTCGTGGCATCGCCCGCTGCGCCGTAATCACGGACGTTCACCGTCGTCGTCCCTGCAGTGATGGTGGTCACGGCGACGAAAAGGAGTGACAGGATCGGCACAACGGTACGGGTGTGCATAGGCTGCTCCCCTGGGAAAGGTTAGAAACCCTTTACGGTCTCCAGCATGGTCACGATGTTTTCCACCGGCGTGTGGGCTTGAATGTTGTGAACCGTATTAAAAATGAATCCGCCGTTTTTGCTAAAAATTTCGCAGCGCCGCAGCACCTGCTCGCGCACCTGTTCCGCTGTGCCAAAGGGCAAAGTCTTTTGTGTATCCACACCGCCGCCCCAAAAAGTCAGTTGATCGCCGAACCGGGCTTTCAGTGTTTCCGGGTTCATGCCTGCGGCGGAGCACTGCACCGGATTCATGATATCGAATCCAGCGTCGATCAACGCCGGTAGAAGCGGAAGGATCGCTCCGCAGGTGTGCTTGAAGGTTTTCCAGGTGGTGTGTTGATGAATCCAGCCGTTGATCTGCTTATAATAGGGCAGATAGAGCGATCGAAACGTCTGCTCCGAGCAAAAGGTGGAGCTCTGTGTTCCAAAATCGGTGCCGCAGATGAAAACCGCGTCCACCTGGTTGCCTATCCGGGCGTGGATCTTGGCCAGGTTTTGCAGGGCGATTTCCGTCTGTGCTGTGAAAACTTGATGGATATAGTCTTGCCGGGTGACGGTGGAGATATACCATTCCTCCACATCGCGGATGCCTTTAGGGTATTTCAAGAACGGCGCCGGCACCAGGGCGATGTCGCCCAGTGCGGTTCCGCCAAAGGAGGCGATGATGCCGCGGCCGGTGCGTTGGGCGGCCTCGACCTCCTGCTGATAATAGTCCAGGTCCTCATTCGAAATGAGGGTGAACTCTTCCAGATTGTCGCGCGGATCGAGCGCCTCCTCGCGCAACGGCGGCTGACGGATGATCGAGTCGAAATAAAAGCCGTTTTTGGGCATCCGGCCGCTCGGCGGCGCCGACAGATCGCCCTTGGGATAAATCAGCAGGTCGCCGTTTTCACTCCGCGTGGTTTTGAAATGTTTGGACACCAGGATCTCCATGCCGTTGTCCATGCGGAAGGGCTTCCAGTTTTCATTGACAAAACCGAACAGCGTCTCGCGACCGATCACCCCCTGCACGTCGATGCCCATGGCCTGCATGAGATCTTCATCGATCCAGCCGAGCATCTGGTACGGTTCGTGCACCTTGACCGGCCGCTTTTCCAGTCCGTAATACTCGCGCAAAGCGGCCACGCAGGTGTAATGAATGCCCGTGACCGCGGTGGCGCCGAAATCCACCGGGATTTTATCGCTGGTTTGGTGCTGCAGGCTGGCAACAACGCGCGCTTTGCTGGTGGTCATATACACCTCCTCTTGGCTGGACGGGCGGTCAGTTCACCGCTTGTTGAATCACCAGGTAAATGGTGGCCATCTGGGCGCCGACGGTGATCAGATCCTTGGCGATCATCCACCAGTCGCGTTCCGGCTTCTCCGGCACAAAGATGGTATCTCCGACTTCAATAATGGTGTCATCGTTCGGCTTCATCCATTCCCCGGTTTTGTTCTTGATGATGCGGACTTTATTTTTGCGTACGTTCCAGTTGTAGCCGCCTGCTTCCTGCAGATAGTAATTCATCGTCTGCCCCGGCTTGTAGATGTATAAACCGGGATTCACCACTTGACCGGTCAGTTTGACCGTCTGCTCCTGGGCCGGGATGATGATCAGATCGCGGTCGCGCAGCACGATGTCCTGGGTGTGGTCCTTTTGCTCGAACAGCGCGATAAAATCCACTCCCATGCCGCCGACGAGCTCGCGCGATTTGATTTTAAAGTATTCGCGTTCGTTGACGGTCATCTCGGCCACATTCATTTTTTTCAGCCGTTCGAATTCCGGATCGCGCGTATCCTCATCGGCGCGGCGGATGACATAGGCGTTTTTCAGCGACGCTTCGGAAGTGAACCCGCCGGCCTGGGCGATCACTTCCGACAGATGGCTCGATTTCTGGCTGATGGCGTAAAGGCCGGGGCGCAGCACTTCGCCGACGACCTCCACGTTGCTCTGTTCATGATACTTGGTAAAAGAACGCACATAGAGGCGGTCGTCCGGCTGCAGGGGCAACAGCCAATTCTGCGGATCGGTCAGATCCACGCGCAGGGTCGTGGCCAGACTGCCTTTGCCGCTGAAACGGACGATCTCGAGGTAGGACGAGTCTGCATCCGAGGTAAAGCCATGCGCCATTCTCAGCAGATCGCCGATACGATCGCCGGCCGCATATTCAAAGATGGCGGGCGCCTTTACCGCGCCGTTCACATCGATCTGGCTGCCCGACTCTTGACGGCTGGGCACAATGATCACATCGCCGTTGCGTAAAAAGGGGTTGGCCTGCAGATCGCCGGTCAGTTGATAGCGCAGCAGATCCGCTGCCATCCGGCCGCCATTCTTGCGCTGCACCACGATGTTGCGTTGCGAGGCCTCGTTTTGACGCAACAGCGCTTCCTCTTGAATCTGCGAGGTCTGCATGGTGATCTCTGACCGCATCGGCGTGTCTACCTGAGTCTGCTGGGTCTGTGACAGGACGGAGAGCTTTTTTTTCAATCCGCCGGCCAGGGTGATGGCATCCGACACACGCTGCAGTCCGCTGACCGTCACCAGCCCGGGCTTGTACACTGCACCGGTGACCGAGACACGAAAGGTGCGCAGCGTGAACAGGGAGATCGTTATCTCACGGCTGGTATATTTGGCGCGCAGCAGATTCATGATTCGGCTGCGCGCATCGGCCAGAGATAGATCCGCCACCGTCAGCGTGCCGACGTTGGGGATCGACAGGTTTCCCTCCGGATCGACCATGATCTGATGACGTATTTCCGGGGTGGAGAGGATGATGATGGACAGCACATCTCCGGGGCCCAGAATATACTCTGCAGCATCCACCGGGCCTTCCAACACCGGGGATTCCGGCAGCGGTTGCAGCTCCGATTTGTGTAGAACAGACTCCAGGCTGGAAAATTGCCGCGCGGTTTCGGCGAGGTTCTGGCCCAGCAGCAGGCCGGTGGACAGCAGCAGCATTAAAAACGTTGAACGCATAAAAACTCCAGAGTAGTTAACTTTCAGCACGGTTGAACGAGGTGTTCGCCGTCCGGCCGCTCAGCAGCCGGAGATATTTTTGAATACTTCTACAATGCGTTGCCCGGCTTGTCCGTCCCACAAGGGCGGAATGGCTTTGCGCTCCAGACGGCCGGCCAAGGCTTCCCGGGCGTAATGAACCATGGCGTCGACGGTCAGCGGCACCAGCCGGTTGGATCCCAGCGTGATCGTGATCGGTCTTTCCGTGTTCTCACGCAGGGTCAGACAGGGAATGTTGAGATAGGTCGTTTCCTCCTGAATGCCGCCGGAATCGGTGATCACATAGCGGGCTTGACTCATCAAGCGAAGGAAGGCCAGATACCCCAGCGGTTCAGCCAGGAGCAGACGGTCCAATGAGCGGATCAGCGGATCAAAGCCGAATTGGCTCACCATTTTCCGCGTGCGCGGATGGATGGGGAAGACGATGGGCGTCTCTTTCTGCAGGATCTCCACGGCCGACAGGATGCGCCGCAGAACTTGCGGGTTATCCACGTTCGAAGGCCGGTGCAGCGTCATCAGCGCATACTGATGGGCCTGGACGCCCAGCTCCTGTTGAATGGTCGATGACCGGCTTTTGCCAAGATGCTCCACCAACGAGTCGATCATCACGTTTCCCACCAGGTGCATTTTTCTTGGATCGGTTCCCTCTTTCATCAGGTGATCCCAACCGCTCTGCTCGGTGATGAAGAACAGATCGCTGATGCGATCGGTCAGCAACCGGTTGATCTCTTCGGGCATGGTGCGATCCATGCTGCGCAGACCGGATTCCACATGGGCGATGGGGATATGCAGCTTGGCCGCCACCAGGCTGACCGCCAGAGTCGAGTTGACGTCGCCCACCACCAGCACCCAGTCAGGCCGCTCCTGCATAAAAATTTTTTCCACCGCCACCATTACCGCTGCGGTCTGCTCCGCATGGGTGCCGGAGCCCACACCGAGATAGAGATCCGGCTCCGGCATCTCCAATTCGACAAAAAAAGTGTGCGACATCTTGGCATCGTAATGCTGGCCTGTATGCAGCAGCACGGGCTGAAAATGCGGATCCGCTGCCATGCGGCGGTGGATGGGCGCCACTTTCATGAAATTCGGGCGAGCGCCCACCACGTTGACGATTTTAATCATACACGGCCTGTTCGGTGACGGTGGACAGAAGGACTCGGGATCGCAGCGTATTCATAGGTCTTTGCGATAATTCTGTTTGTAAAATGCAAGATACTCGCCGGTTTTGAGCCGGGTCCACCAGGCGCGATGCTCCTGGTACCAGGCGATGGTGGAGGCGATGGCCTGATCAAACGCAAAGGCCGGCCGCCAGCCCAGGCTGCGGATTTTTGCCGTGTCCACCGAATAGCGGCGATCATGTCCCAGACGGTCCTGAACAAAGCTCTTCAGGCTTTCGGGCTTGTTCAGGGTTTTGAGAATCGTATCCGTAATTTGCAGATTCGTAAGCTCATTGCCCGCACCGATGTTGTACACCTGTCCGTCGCGGCCGTGTTCGATGAGAAAGTCGACCGCGGCGCAGTGATCCAGCACATAGATCCAGTCACGTACGTTGAGACCGTCTCCATAGATCGGCAGGCTTTTGTCCTCCAGCGCGTTGGTGACAAAAAGCGGGATCAGTTTTTCCGGATATTGCCAGGGGCCATAATTGTTCGAACAGCGGGTGATGATCACCGGCAGCTTGTAGGTGACAAAATAGGAAAAGGCCAACCGATCGGCGCCCGCTTTGGACGCCGAGTAGGGGCTGGAGGGCTCCAAGGTATCGGTCTCTTTGAAAGAGCCGTTGATGATGCTGCCATAGACTTCATCGGTGCTGATCTGAATGAATTTTTTGACCTTGTTTTTACGCGCTGCTTCCAAAAGAACAAAAGCGCCGTAGACATCGGTCTTGATGAAATCATCCGGCTGACCGATGGAACGGTCCACATGGCTTTCGGCGGCAAAGTTGACCACCACGTCAATGTCCGGCATGATCTGATCTACCAGCCGGCTGTCGCAGATATCGCCCTTGATGAAGCGATAGTTCGATCGCTGGTCGATGTCAGTCAGATTCTCCAGATTGCCGGCATAAGTCAGCTTGTCCAAATTGGTGATCTGCACGGCTCGATCGTACCGCTGCAGCAGAAAGCGGATAAAATTGCTGCCGATGAATCCGGCGCCGCCGGTAACCAGATAGCGGGTCATGATGGAATCCTTCTTCTAATGATTCTGATAGGCTTACTGCCGGCGTCGGGCTTGGTGAACCCAGTCCGCCGGACATCTGTAGATACGGTAAATCGGCCGAGTCTGCGGAGAATTCGGGTGTTCAAGTTGTTATTAATTTTCAAATTTACAAAGCGTACCGATGAAAGTCAAACGGTTTCTCCCGGCTGATGCGGCCATGGTTGTCCTTTGAAAATTGATTTAAATGCCCTACATTAATACCTTCACAGATGAGCCGGCCCGGCCGCGAAAGCCTGTGCCGGCGGCACAGCAAGCGATCAAAATAGGCTGATACTATGGACGAAAACAGAACCCTACGCCTGGGGTTGGTGCAGATGAACAGCACCGTGGGCGATCTGGAAACCAACAAGAAAAAAATTGCCGGCTTTATCGAGCAGGGACGGCAACAGGGCTGCGATCTTGTCGCCTTTCCGGAGCTGGCCCTGACCGGCTATCCGCCGGAAGACCTGCTGCTGCGCAAGCAGTTTGTCGAGAAGCAGAGCCGGGTGCTGGCCGAGATCGCCGCCCTGGTCAAGGACGAGGTGGTGGTGTTGGGCTGCGTGGAAGAGGCAAACGGTTTTTTGTATAACAGCGCCGCCGTGTTGTTCCAGGGCCGGCAGGTGGCCTCGTACCATAAAGTCAACCTGCCCAATTACAGCGTGTTTGATGAAGAGCGCTATTTCAAATCCGGCCATCTGCCCCTGGTGCTGCAGCTGGGGCAGATCCGTGTCGGCGTCAGCATCTGTGAGGATATCTGGATCGACGATTCGGTGGTGGAGGCTGAGGCGTTTGACGGTCAGGCCCAAGTGTTGCTAAATCTCTCCGCCAGCCCCTATCATGTGGCCAAAGGGGCCGCACGGCTTGCGCTGCTGCAGAACAAGGCGCGCAAAACGCGCAGCGCCGTGGTCTATGTCAATCTGGTGGGCGGGCAGGACGAGCTGGTGTTTGACGGACAGAGCCTGGTGATCGACGAGAACGGACGAGTGCTGCACGCGATGAGAATCTTTCAGGAGGAGATGCAGGTTCTTGATCTGAATGTCGCCGGCGTTCAGGCCGATGCGAACGACAAAACGTATTTGGCTAAAGAGTTTCAATCATCCTTTGCCGAGTTCGCCCTGGTGCAGCTGCCGAAAAAAGCGATCGCCGCGCCGGGTTTCAGCGGCAACCGGTCCATGAATACGCTGTCCAGAGCCGAGGAGGTTTATCAGGCGTTGCTCATGGGCCTCTCCGATTACACGACCAAAAACCGGTTCAAGAAAGTCTGTCTGGGCCTGAGCGGCGGCATCGATTCCGCTCTGGTGGCCGCGCTGGCGGTGGACGCCCTGGGCAAGGAGAATGTAGTGGCTGTCTCCATGCCCTCGCCGTTCTCCTCGACCGGCAGCGTTGAAGACGCCAAGCAGCTGGCTGATAATTTCGCCATCCGCTTCATCTATTATCCGATTCGCGCACTCTATGAAGAGTATCTTGATACGCTGCATGAAACCTTTAGCGGCTTGGCCTCGGATGTGACGGAGGAGAACCTGCAGGCGCGCATCCGCGGCAACCTGCTCATGGCGTTGTCCAACAAGTTCGGCTGGCTGGTGCTGGTGACCGGCAATAAAAGCGAAGTGAGCGTGGGCTATTGCACGATCTATGGCGATACAGCCGGCGGCTTTGCCCCACTCAAAGATGTGTACAAAACACTGGTCTACGACTTGTGCCGCTATCGCAATCAGGCGGCTGGGTTCGACATCATCCCGACCGCGATCCTGGAAAAACCGCCCTCTGCGGAGCTGCGTCCCAATCAAAAGGATCAGGACAGTTTGCCGCCCTATGATTTGCTCGACGCGATCCTGGAGCTCTATGTCGAGAAGGAGATGGGCGTGCCGGAGATCGTGGAGCGCGGCTATGATTTGGAGGTGGTGCGCAAAGTAGCGCGGTTGGTGGATTTCAGTGAATACAAGCGGCGTCAGGCGGCGCCGGGCGTCAAGATCACTCCACGTGCCTTCGGCAAGGACCGGCGTATGCCGATCACCAACGGCTTTCGCATCTGAAAAGACACGCAATTTATAGGTTATGGGGGAGAACGAAACAGTATCGGCGCGCTGTTTGTCAGTCTTCGTGTTTCAGCGTCGCCTCATAGGCGGCAATCAATTTCTGCGCTCTGGAATAATCCTCGGGAGTGTCCATTTCAATGCTCGGCCATTCGCAGGTATCCACGGCATAGAGCGGCACTCCATGATCCAACAACTCCTGTACGGAATATTCGAACACCTGATCCAGGATGCGCTCTTTGACGATGCGGCGTTCCAGCACCCGGTACAGCTTGTCCATATAGGCCGCGGAAAATTTGCGGATGCCGACCGCTTCGCCCGCCGATCGGCTGATATCCACCGGCTTGCCCATTTCCACGATGCGGGATGTTGATCCGTCCAGAATCACTTTGACCGCCTCTTCATCGAGATGGCTTTTGCTGTTGATGGCGACAATGTCCGCTTCCTCCGCTCTGAGCAGTTTGTACATGGCCCCTGGATAAAACCACAGGTCCGCGTCCACCAGAAAAATTTCCTGCCCCTGCGCATAGGGCTTGGTTTTATACAGCGACACGCTGTCGCTGGTGGTGGAATAGATCTCATTGGTGATGAAGCGAAAAGTCAGGCCGTACGAGTGGGCCTGAACGTACTCTTTGATCATCTCTTCCTGATACCCGGTGACCATCAGCACATCGCGGATCCCACCGGCAGAGATGTTCTGCAGGATCTGTTCGAGAATCGGCTTGCCTTCGATGGGCAACAGACATTTGGGCATGTGATCGGTCAGTGGACGCATACGATAGGAAGAACCTGCGGCAAGAACGACAGCGATCATTTAGCCTCCACAGTGATTTTGCTGAAGCGATGGACAAAGAAGGATTCGGTTAGAACAAGCATGACCAGATACAGGTTGCCGGCGATCAGTGTGATCCAGAGATACCACTCCAGGCGATCCAGCAGCGCGGCGAGGATGGCCAGGGTGATGTGGGTGGAACTCCCCAAAAAGGACCAGCTGCGCAACAGGAAGGAGCGACGGTCAGGGTAATCGTTGAACAGTTTAAAGTCGTTAAAGGTGACACGGGTCATGCGGATGCCGAAGCGCTGAATGGTGATGTAGGCCAGGCCGCTGCGGAGAATCATTCTATCCAGCAGACCGCCCCGTTGTCCGGCCAGCTGGCGGCGGTGCTGGCGCAGATTCTGCTCATCGACCACAAAGGCGTCTGATTCGAGCGAATCGGATTTGGCGTAAAAGTGGCGACGCTGATCCACCAGGATGTTCTGGAACGCCCGGCTCAACCCTGCCGCCAGGGTCAACAAAAAGATCGGCAGCGGATCGTTTTCCAGCACCAGGCAGAAGCCGATTCCGATCAGCGTGGAGGCGCCGACGATGTAATCGAAAAAGCCGTCGACGATGCCGCCCAGAAAAGTGCCGTTCTTTTTCAGACGGGCCAGCTGGCCGTCGGCGCAGTCCATCACATTGGCCAGGAGCAGAAACAGCGCCGCCGGCCGCAATGAGGCGCCGGCGAATGAGAGGGCGGACAGCACGCCGAAGATCATGCCCACATAGGTGATCTGGTTGGGAGTGATGGGGGACCAGGAGACGGCCTTGACAAATCCATAGCCCAGGGGACGATAAAGATAGAGGTCGATGAGCTCTTCAACTTCTATATCTTTGAGTGAATTTTTATAGTCACGCCAATTGAATGTCACACGGATTTCCTCAGTTTTTAATAGCTATATTACATAACTTTACGATATTTGTCAATGAAATTTTAATTATAAAGGCCTTTCCACAAAACCTTAGCTTTATTCTGCGGCGCGCCAGGGCGGTCAGGCTGTTCAGGCGGCACAGAGCACGCGATGAAGACGAGTGCCGAGACAAAGATGTTGAGGATGAAGGGCAGGGAACATGGTACCGGGAAAAAGCTTGCTTGAGAGGCCGGCTTTTTTTTATATTACTGCGTCAGAATAATTGGCGTGCCTAATGTTGTTCCTGCATCTTAATCTTAGGAGTCCTTTCCATGATTGAAGAGATCAAAGCCCGCCGGCTCGACACCGAGCAGTTCATCAGGGAGAAAACGCAAGAAATTCGCGAGATCGTCGGTGACGGCCTGGCGCTCAACGCCCTGTCGGGCGGCGTCGACTCGTCCACCGTCACCCTGCTTGGCCACAAGGCGCTGAAAAAGAGGCTCAAGACCGTGTTTATCGACAACGGTCTGATGCGCGCCCACGAACCGGAACAGGTGGTCGCCTTTTTCAAGAAACTGGGAGTGAAGGTTGAAGTGGTCGATGCGCAGGAGGAGTTTTTCGCTGCGCTGAAGGGGCTTACGGATCCGGAGCAAAAGCGGGAGGCCATCACTCAGACTTTTTACAAGCAGGTGTTCGGCCGCATCGTGCGCGACAGCGGCGCCAGGTTTCTGCTTCAGGGCACCATCCTCACGGATGTGGATGAGACCGTGGCCGGCATCAAACGCCAGCACAACGTTTTTGAACAACTGGGCATCGATCCACAGGAGGTATTCGGCTATCGCATTCTGGAGCCGCTGATCCAGTTGCGCAAGGATGGCGTGCGCAAACTCGGCAAGGCGCTGGGTCTTCCGCCGGCACTGTTCAAGCGAATCCCATTTCCCGGCCCGGCGCTGGCCGCCCGGGTGATCGGCGAAGCCACTCCGGAACGGATTGAAACCGTGCGCCAGGCGACCGTGATCGTGGAAAAGCGGCTTAAAGGCGTCAAGGCGTTCCAGTACCTGGCCGTGTTGCACCAGGATTGCGTCACCGGACTGCGGAACGGGCGACGGGACTTCGGCCAGCAGATCGAAGTGCGTTGCTGGGACAGCGTGGATGCGCGCGTCGCGATACCCACGAAGTTACCCTTCGACCTACTGCTGAAACTGGGCCGCGAGATCACCGATACGGTGCCCGGCGTGGTCAGCGTCACGTACAACATCGCAACCAAGCCGCCATCCACGATCGAAGTCGTTTAAGCGCTAGCCCGGATTATCCATGGGTCCCTCCCCATGAATAACCCTCTTCGACTCGGCCACACCACTGGCCTCGCTCAGGGCTAGTTCTCCGGCACCAACTCCCAGCCTTCTTCCGGATTCGGGTCGTACTTCTTGATCTCCTTGGCCTTCTCGAGCGTCTTCTCGCCGAAGTCCTTCTGGAAGACCTTGCCCTGCTGATTCACGATGAAGGTCATGATGCCGGTCTCGCCGTAGCCAGCGGGCCAAGCGATCAGCGGATCAGAATAGAGCGCGATCGGCGCGACGAGGTTCTCCAAATCCG
>JAKJDB010000345.1 GCA_022706175.1 Candidatus Zhuqueibacterota bacterium
GAGCGGGCGCGTCGGAAGGGTCGATGGACGCGTCCAACATGCTCAAACCGGCGCTGGCGCGCGGCGAGCTGCATTGCATCGGCGCCACCACGCTGGACGAATACCGCAAGCACATTGAAAAGGATGCGGCCCTGGAACGGAGGTTTCAGCCCATTTCGATCAATCCGCCCTCGGTGGAGGAAACGGTGTCGATCCTGCGCGGCCTGAAAGAGAAATACGAGGTGCATCACGGCGTACGCATTCAGGACAACGCGCTGGTGGCTGCGGCCGCGTTGTCGGATCGGTACATCAGCGATCGCTTTCTGCCCGACAAGGCCATCGACCTGATCGATGAAGCGGCCTCCAAGTTGCGCATCGAAATCGACTCTATGCCGGTGGAGTTGGACGAGGTTGAGCGCAAGTATAAACAGCTGGAGATCGAACGCCAGGCGCTGAAGAAAGAGAGCGATGCGGCCTCGGCCAAACGCCTTCAGGAAGTGGAGAAGGATCTGGCCGAACTGGATGAATCGCGGCGTCAGCTGAAAGCGCACTGGCAGCTGGAGAAACAGGCGATCAGCGAGATCCGCGGACTCAAGGAGCAGATCGAGCAAGCCCGCACCGCCATGGCCGCGGCGGAGCGCGAAGGCGATCTGGCCAAGGCCGCTGAATTGAAATACGGCCGTCTGGTCGAGCTGGAGAAAAAACTCAAAGAGGGCAACCATCGACTGGTGGATTTGCAAAAAGACCGCAGAATGCTGAAGGAGGAGGTGGACGAAGAGGACGTGGCCGAGGTGGTGGCCAAGTGGACCGGCATCCCGATCACGCGCATGCTGGAGGGTGAAAAGGAAAAGCTCATTCACATGGAGGATCGCATCCATCAGCGGCTGATCAATCAGGAGGAGGCGGTCTCGGCCGTGGCCCATGCGATCCGCCGCAGCCGCGCCGGACTGCAATCCGCCAACCATCCAATCGGCTCGTTTATTTTTCTCGGCTCAACCGGCGTGGGCAAGACCGAGCTGGCGCGGGCGCTGGCCGAATTTCTGTTCGACGATGAGCGTGCCATGGTGCGCATCGACATGTCCGAGTACGGCGAACGCCACACGGTCTCCCGCCTCATCGGCGCGCCGCCGGGATACGTCGGCTATGAAGAAGGCGGTCAACTGACCGAAGCGGTGCGGCGCAAGCCCTATGCGGTGGTTCTGCTGGATGAGATCGAAAAAGCCCATCCGGAGGTGTTCAACGTGCTGCTGCAGGTGCTGGACGACGGCCGGCTGACCGACAACCAGGGGCGCACGGTGAATTTCAACAACACCATCATCATTATGACCTCCAACATAGGCGCACAGTACATCATGGAACAGTCGCAGCGCATCACCGATGAGAACCGCGAACAGATCCATGACGAGATCACCGCGCAGGTGCACAGTCTGCTCAAGAGCACTCTGCGGCCCGAGTTTCTCAACCGCATCGATGAGGTCATCGTGTTTCACAGCCTGAGCCAGGCACATATCGCCCAGATCGTCCGCCTGCAGATGAAACAGATTCATCAGCTGTTGCAGGGCAAAGAACTGGTTCTGCAGCTCTCGGACAAGGCAGAGGCGTGGTTGGCGGAAAAGGGCTTTGACCCGGTTTTCGGCGCCCGTCCGCTGAAGCGGTTGATCCAGAAGGAACTGATCAATCCCCTGGCCATGCGGCTGTTGCAGGGCGACTTTGCGCCGGGGTCGACGATTGTGGTGGAGGTGAAGGATAATTCGCTTGATTTTAAGAAAAAAAGTAAATAAACTGTTTTTTTAGTGGAACTTTGCCGGTTTTGGCAAGTATTTCTGCGCAGAGCAGATCAATACGGAAACGGCATCCTATTCGGCGGCGCACAACAGCGCCGCCGGATTAGTAAGGAATAAACAGGCCATTCACTGATCGGAGGGTGTATGAGAAGAGCTTCTGGACTGCTGGGAATGCTTTTCATTACGGCGCTCATATGGGGCTGCGGCGAGAAACTGACGGAAGAGCAGTTGCGCGCCAAGGCGCTGGACTTGGAGAATAAAGAACAATGGGCCGAAGCGGCCAAGCTGTACGAACGCCTGGTCAAAGCCTACCCGCAATCCACACGGGCGGCGGAAACTCTGTACCGACTGGGCATCACCTATGCCAACAACCTCAAAGATTTTAACAAGGCGGTGGCCACTCATCAGCGCATCGTCAAAGACTATCCCAACAGCAATTATGTCAAACAATCGACCTTTATGATCGGCTACTTGTACGCCAACGATCTGAAGGAATTGGAAAAGGCCAAAACCGCCTATCAGCAGTTCCTGCAGAAATGGCCCACCCATGAACTGGCTTCTTCGGTTCAATGGGAACTGGATCATCTGGGACAAGATATCAGTCAAATCGAACTGCAGTTGGGCGATACCCCCGCGGACAAGCCTGCCAGTCCCCAGAAATAATTATTTCGATCGTCATCGGGCTGTGTTGATTTGTTGGAAGGAGAGTGTATGCACAGGAGGGTTTTTTGGCTCGGCCTGACTCTTGTGGCGGCGAGCTATGTCTGCTCACAGACAGCGACGGCGCCGGCGCCGCCCGCAGAGGGCATTCGCGTGTCCGCGTTTGCCGAACAGTCTGCGGTGCCCCTCAACCGGACCGTGCAGGTGACGGTACGACTGGAGTGGCAGGGTGATCTGGACCGCTATGAGGTCATCGAACTCGAAAACCTTACGGCGCAGAATTTTGAGGTGGTCGGCAATTCTTCGGCCAATCGCGTGGCGGTTGTGGACGGACGCAATCTGTCGGTTCATGATTTTCAATATACGCTGCGGCCCATGAGCCTGGGCATGGGGTATGTCAATGGTCTGACGGTCCGCTACGCCGATGCCGGCAACGGCAAACAATACCGGCTGTTCACCAACCGCGTCGAGATCCGGGTAGTGGATCCAGTCGCTGAGCCGGGTGCGCACGATTGGCTCTATTACCTGGCGGCGGCGCTGCTGTTGCTCGCGGCTTTGGCCTACGGCTATGTGACGCGGCAGAAGAAGAAAAAGTTGGAGCGCGAAAAAGCCCTGGCTCTGGCGCAGCAGCAAAAACCCATCGAAGAACGTTATTCGGAACAGCTCAAGGCTCAGATTCCGTTGGACGACCGGGAACTGGAGACCGGCGAGGCGCTGTCGCGGCTCGCCAGGTTGCTGCGCAAATATTGGTCTGAAAAACATGGCCTGCCGGGTCTGGAGGCCACCAGTGAAGAGTTTCTCGCCGCGCTGCAGGCGCTGCCCATTGAGAGCCGGGTGGCCGCGGATGTGGCGGAGGTGATCCATAATGCGGATCTCGCCAAATTTTCCGGAACCGGGATCGATCGCCCGACGTTGGAAAGACTGTACACGTTGTTTGAATTTCAGTTGTCGAGCTCAGCTCAAAAACCCCAATCGATGTAATGGGAGGCTCCATGAACATGGATATTCAGGCGATACACGCCAAGATCGAAAAAGAGAGCGCGTTCGTCGAAAAAATTTCCTCAGAGATCGCCAAGGTCATTGTCGGCCAAAAGTATATGGTGGAACGGCTGTTGATCGGCATGCTGGCAGACGGCCATATTCTGCTCGAGGGCGTTCCCGGCCTGGCCAAAACCATGACGGTTAAAACGCTGTCGTCAGTCATCCGCACTCAATTCCAGCGCATTCAGTTCACCCCGGATCTGTTGCCGGCGGACATCATCGGCACGCTGATCTATGATCAGCGCTCCGGCCAATTCAACGCTAAAAAGGGCCCTATCTTTGCCAACCTGGTGCTGGCGGACGAGATCAACCGTTCCCCGGCCAAAGTGCAATCCGCTCTGCTGGAGGCCATGCAGGAACGCCAGGTTACATTGGGCGATCAGACCTTCCCCTTGCCGGCGCCCTTTTTGGTGCTGGCCACCCAAAACCCGATCGAACAGGAGGGCACCTACCCGTTGCCTGAGGCGCAAGTGGACCGCTTTATGCTCAAGTTGTCGGTCGGTTATCCGGATCGCAGCGAGGAGTTGGAGATCATGCGCCGCATGACCGCGTCCGAGCTGCCGCAAGCCAAACCGGTGGTGACGCCGGACGAAATTCTGCGCGCCAAAAAAGTGGTGCACGAAGTGTACATCGATCCGAAAATCGAGAACTATATCGTGGACATCGTGTTCGCCACCCGCAAGCCCAAAGAGTTCGGCCTGGATGAGCTGGCGGATCTGATCGCCTATGGCGCCTCCCCGCGCGCCTCCATCTATTTGAGCATGGCGGCCCGGGCGCATGCGTTTCTGCGGCGGCGCGGCTATGTGACG
>JAKJDB010000346.1 GCA_022706175.1 Candidatus Zhuqueibacterota bacterium
CTGGCCGCGGCGGCGGTGGCGCTGCAATTTCGCATGAGGCCCGAAGAGATCCAGGCCGGTCTGGAGTCGTTTACTGCTGTGGATCAGCGCATGCAGGTGCTTTCCGCCGCCGGCGTCACGCTGATCAACGATGCCTATAACGCCAACCCAAGCAGTTGCGCTGCGGCGTTGAACACTTGTCGCGATTTCACCCAACAGGGCAATCGATTGATTGCAGTGTTGGGCGATATGCTGGAACTGGGCGGCTATACCGAAGCCGAGCATCGCCGGCTGGCGGACCGTTGTGCGGCCGTCGGCGTACATCTGCTGTGTCTGTACGGCGACCACACACTCCATACGCTGGAACGGGCGCGGGAAATAGGCGGTATCGAGGCGGTCCATTTCGAGGATAAAGCGGTGCTGGCCCAATCGCTCCGCCCCCTGCTGCATCAAGGGGACGTGGTGCTGATCAAGGGATCGCGCGGCATGCACATGGAGACCATTGTCAGCGCGTTGATGCAAGAGACAGGCCCATAACCACAGGTTGGAGAGGCATATGCTCTATTATCTTCTATCTCCCTTAAAAGACGATTTCATTGTGTTCAATCTTTTTCGTTATATCACTTTTCGCGCCGCCTGCAGCGCCGTGCTGGCCCTGCTGATCAGCCTGCTGATCGGTCCGTACATCATTCGGCGGCTGCGCGAACTGCAGATCGGAGAGGAGATCCGCAGCGACGGGCCGCAGAGCCATCTCAGCAAGCGCGGCACACCCAGCATGGGCGGCATCATCATTCTGATCAGCGTTCTGGTGCCGACGCTGCTTTTTGCCCGCGTGGGCGACACCTGCATCTGGCTGGTGCTGGTGTCGACGCTGTGGCTGTCGGGATTGGGGCTGCTGGATGATTGGCTCAAGATCGTCAAGAAAATGCCCAAGGGATTGATCGGCCGCTACAAGCTGGCCGGACAGATTCTGCTGGGCCTGTTCGTCGGCATCATCGTCTATTATTTCCCGGCCGTGGAATCGGCTCGGTCTTCCACCACGGTTCCCTTTTTTAAAAACTATGAGCTGGAGTTGGGGCTTTTATATATTCCGTTTGTCATCTTTGTCATCACCGCGACGTCGAACGGCAGCAACCTGACCGACGGTCTGGATGGTCTGCTGATCGGGCTCAGCGCCATTGCAGCGCTCGCCTTCGGCGCCATCGCCTATGTGACCGGCCGCGTGGATTTCAGCGACTATCTCAATATCATCTACATTCCGCAGGTCGGCGAGTTGACGGTCTATTGCGCAGCCCTGCTCGGCGCGTCGCTGGGATTTCTCTGGTTCAACGCGTATCCCGCGCAGGTCTTTATGGGCGACACCGGCGCACTGGCCCTGGGCGGCGCCATCGCCACGGTGGCGGTGCTGGTCAAGAAAGAGCTGCTGCTCATCCTCATCTGCGGGATCTTTTTGGTGGAGAGTCTTTCGGTGATCCTTCAGGTGTTCCATTTCAAACGGACCGGCAAACGGCTTTTTCGCATGGCGCCGCTGCATCATCATTTTGAACTGGCCGGATGGGCGGAGCCCAAAGTGGTGGTCCGTTTCTACATTATCGGCATTCTGCTGGCGCTGTTGACCTTGGCGACGTTTAAAATCAGGTGAGGAATGGGTAAGGCTCGTAAAATCGATCTGGCGCATGCGGATTACACGCTGTTGATCTGTGTGCTGTTTCTCGTGGTTCTGGGTTTGGCAACGATCTGGTCAGCCACCTCCTATCGCGCGGATCAGATCTTTGGTGACAGCTCCAAGTATTTGCGGGATCAGCTGCTGCGCGTCATGATCGGTCTGGTGCTGCTGGTGGTGGTGGCAAGAACGGATTACCGCACCTGGCTGGGTTTGTCCTATTCTTTTTATGGCATCTCCATGCTGGTGCTGGCCTATCTGCTGACTCATGGACCTTTTGTCGTCACTCAATACGGCGCCTCCAGCTGGTTAAAGATCGGTCCCGTTCTGTTTCAGCCTTCTGACTTTGCCCGTTATGCCCTGATTTTAATGCTGGCGCGGATGCTGGTCAAATATCGCGACAAGCTGGACAATCTGATTCACGGCTATCTGATGATTTTCGCCTTTGTCCTGGCCATGGTGGGCCTGATCGTTTTGGAGCACGACATGGGCGGCGCCGCTCTTACCATGCTGGTGGCTCTGCTGATGTTTTATTTCGCCGAGGTGCCGGTCAGCGTGCTGACGGCAACGGTGATGACCATGGGCACCGGCGCTCTGGGCTTTGTCATGATCAACCCGTATATGCGCAAGCGGATGGTCATGTTCATCGGAACGGCGTTCAACCATCAGGAGGGGCTGAACTATCAGCTCAAGCAGAGCTTGGTGGCGCTGGCTCACGGCGGTTTCTGGGGGCAGGGCGCAGGCGGCGGTCACGCCAAGTATAATTTTTTGCCCATGGCGCATAATGATTTTATTTTTTCCATGATCGGCGAGGAATACGGCCTCATCGGAACGATCGGAGTTTTGACTCTGTTTGTGATCATCATGCAGCGCGGCATTCGTATTGCCCGGCATGCGCCGGATGGATATGGCCGCTTGCTCGCCGGCGGCGTGACTGCCTGCATCGGCAGTTATGCGTTTATCAATGCGGCGGTGGTGACTGGACTGCTGCCGACCACCGGTATTCCGATGCCGTTTTTAAGTTACGGTGGCACAGCCATTGTGGCCCATCTGATCGGAGTCGGATTATTGCTCAACGTCTCCTCTCAGGCGGACCCGGCCTATGCCAAGTCCGTGGGATGGAAGACCTACCAGGCGCGGTTGAGCCGTTCGGCGTTTCAAGCCGGCAGCTATCTGTCGCGGCGGCTGGACCGGACCATACAATAGGGAGCGTTGGTTGTGACCCGGATAAAACAGCAGGATGTTTTCTTTTTTGCCGGTGGCGGCACAGGCGGCCATCTTTATCCTGCATTGGCGGTGGCGCATCGTTTGCTGGAAATACAGCCGGGTTGCGACATTCACTTTATCGGCACCTCCCGGGGCATCGAAGCCCGTGTGGTGCCGGAGCAGGGATTTCCGCTGCACCTGATCAGCGTGCGCGGGTTTGCCCGCAAGCGCATCTGGACCAATCTGCTGGCGCCGTTTCGATTGCTGGTCAGTCTGGCGCAATGCGCACGTCTGGTCAGGCAATACCGTCCATCAGTTGCCATCGGCACCGGCGGCTATGTCAGCGGTCCCATGGTCCTGATGGCCCATCTCTTCGGCGCCGCCACCCTGATCCAGGAGCAGAACAGTTATCCGGGCGTCACCACACGGCTGCTGGCCTGGTGCGTGGACCAAGTGCATGTCGCCTTTGCCGATGCAATCAAATGTTTCCGTCATCCGGAGCGGGTGCGGCTGACCGGCAATCCGGTGCGCAACCTGCAGGTGGCTGCCTCGCCGGAGCAAGCGCGCGCGTATTTTCAATTGGACCCGGAACGGCTGACCCTGCTGGTTTTCGGCGGCAGCCAGGGCGCGCGGGTGATCAACACCGTGATGATCAAAGCGCTGCCGATGCTGCTGGAGCAGTCGTCCACGCAGATTTTATGGGCCACCGGCAGATGGGACTTGAGTAAGGTGACCCAGGCGGCTGCGGCTGATCCCCGGCGGGTGCGTGTTTTTGAATATCTCACCGAGATGCCGCTGGCGATCTGCCGCGCCGGCGCCCTGACCCTGGCGGAACTGGCGCAGTGCGGATTGCCGGCCGTGCTTATCCCGTTTGCCCGCGCCGCCGCCAACCATCAGGAGCACAATGCGCTGGCGCTGCAAAAGAAGCAGGCCGCGGTGGTGATTTTAGAAAGCGAGTTGAATGAGATGGTTCTTTTGCAAAAGATCATGACCTTGGTACACAACGCAGAGGCAAGAAGCAGGATCAGCCAAGCGATCCGTGGCGCCGATTTCCCCCAAGCCACGGAGGAACTGGCCCAGGCGATTCTGCGGCTACGCGAGCAGAAAGGGGAGGCACGATGAACTGGATGTTTTTCGGCAAGCGCGTCCTGTTTGTAACCCTGGCGGTGAGCTTTGCCCTGTTCATCGGCTATCATCTTTTGCAGGCGCGCTCCAATGACGAGTTGGAGACCTCGCTCGATGAAATGGCCACCCAGGCGGCGGAAAACCAGGATTGGGATCTGGATGGCGAACCGGATCTGGACGATGCGGAGAGTGAAAAATCGTTGATTTGGCTCAACTCTTCGCTGGCGCGGGTGGCTTTCCGGGAACCGCGCAAGAGCGGCAGGGTGTTCGCCTATCTGTCCATGGGCCGTCTTTACGG
>JAKJDB010000347.1 GCA_022706175.1 Candidatus Zhuqueibacterota bacterium
ACCGCGTCGACAGGTTGGTGGACAGATCCTGATAAAAACTTTTATCGCTGACAAAGTAGCCGTTGGCGCTGAAACGGGTGTTGGCGTCGAACTCTTGGCTGTGGCGCACGGTCAAATCCCAGCGCCGTTCTTTTTCCGCATCGCCAAAGTTCTTTCTGGTGAAGGAGCCGTTGATGCTGCCGTTCAACAGATAACGCACCGCATAATTGAGGCCGCCGTCGACGAGCCAGCCGGATTTCTCGAAAAAATCGACGGTGGCGCGGGCATCCCAGTAATGGCTGGCCGCCCAATAGTAACCCAGACCGCGCAGATACCGACCTTCGCGGGTGCTTTCGCCGTAGCGGGGAATAATCAGCCCCGAGTGCCGGCCGGATTGGGTGGGAAAAAAAGCGAACGGCAGCGCGGCGACCGGAATGCGGCCAAGAAACAGAACAATGGGCTTGGCGATCACCCGGTCGTTGACGATCATTTTCAACCGCCGGGCGCCAAAGTGGAAATGGGGATTGGAATCCAGCTCGCAGGTGGTAAAGGAGGCGTTGGACACGTTAAAGGTTTTTTTCGCCACCATTTTGATCTGTTCCCCCACATACTGACCGTCCTCCAGTTTGGTCCGGCCGCGGACTACCAGCCCTTTGTCGGTTTTGTAATTAAAGGTCATTTTGACGCCGGTCATCTGTGTGCCGCCCTGAATCAGCACCGGGTCGCCTTTGCTGCGGACAACCCGTACGGAATCGTTCGAGCCGGCCTTTTTCTCCCAAAGCGTGTCCGGTGCCCCTTCCGCGGTCACCAGGTTGTCGTTAAAGTCAATGCGGATCTGCGCCGCCCGCAGGGTCATGTCCTTGTAGGCAACCACGGCGTTGCCGCGGAAAGTGCTGGTGCGTTCCTTGACATAGTTGTCGATTTCTATCGCATCGTATTTGATCGAGGTGTCGATCTCGGAGGTCTTGAGCTTGGGCGATGTTGCTGCGCGGCTGCTGTCGACACGGCTGGTGTCTGCAGCAGATGCGTAGACTGCACTGCAGCCCACCAGGATCCACTGGATTGATTTTAGCAGAAAGCTTCTCACGGGAATGATTGCGGCGCCTTGACCTTCAGGGTTTGTTCATCGTTTTTTCTTCGGCCACAGCATCAACAGACGCTCTTTGATTTTTTTCTCGATGCCGTTTTCTGTGGGATGGTAAAAAATCCGCTCCTGGGCCTCTTTCGGCAGATACGCCTGGTCGACGAATCCACCGAAATCGTGCGGATACTTGTACCCGTCGGCATAGCCCATATTCTTCATCAGGGTGGTCGGCGCATTGCGCAGGTGCAGCGGCACCTGTTCCGGGGATTGAGCCCTGACCTGGCTCAACGCCGCTTCCACCGCCAGATAGGAGGCGTTGCTTTTAGGCGCGCAGGCGAGATAGACCGTGGCCTGAGCCAGGGTGATGCGCGCCTCCGGCATGCCCAGATAATGGACCGCGGTGAACGCGCTCGTCGCCACCATCAGCGCGTGCGGATCCGCGTTGCCCACATCCTCGGAAGCGAGAATCAACAGGCGGCGGGCGATGAACAGGGGATCTTCGCCGCCGTCCAGCATCACCGCCAGCCAGTACACCGCGGCATCCGGATCAGAGCCGCGCACGCTTTTGATGAAAGCGGAGATGGTGTCGTAATGGTACTCGCCTTTTTTATCGTACAGGCGGCTGCGCCGCTGCAACGCCTCTTCGATCAAGCCGCGGTCAATGGTGCGCACAGCCCGGTCGTCCGGCTGCGCCAACTGTGCGGCCAACTCCAGGCCGTTCAGCATCACCCGCGCATCCCCGCCGGCGAGTTTCAACAGAATCTGCCGCGCCTCCTCCTCCATCCGCACGTTCCAGGCCTGCAGTTGGGCGTCGCCTGCCAGCGCACGATCGACGATCAGCCCCAGATCCTCCACGGACAGCGGCTCCAGCTTGTAGACGCGGCAGCGGGAGAGCAGCGCAGAGATCACTTCAAAGCTGGGATTTTCAGTGGTGGCGCCGATGAGGATAATGGTTCCGTCTTCCACCGAATGCAGCAGGGCGTCCTGCTGCGACTTGTTGAAGCGATGAATCTCATCGATGAACAGAATGGTGCGCGAGCCGGTCGGCCGGCACTGCTGCGCTTCGGCGATCACTTTGCGAAGGTCAGCCACGCCGGAGGTGACGGCGCTGAGACTGAAATAGCGCGATCGGGTTTCGTGGGCGATCAATCTGGCCAGGGTTGTTTTGCCGGTGCCGGGCGGCCCCCAGAGGATCAATGAAACCAGCTGATCGTCCTCAATGGCGCGGCGCAACGCCTTGCCCGGAGCCAAAAGATGCCCCTGGCCCACCAGCTCGTCCAGCCGCTGCGGTCTCATGCGATCGGCAAGGGGACGATAGGACTCTTCCGCTTTGCCGGATTCTGATTGTGTGTTGGCCATGGCGCCGCCGCTCTATTTCAGTTTGAGTACTAATCATGTAAAATTTAGTAAAATTTGCACCTATTTGCAAGGCGATAAAAGCGGCCAAGCCCGCAGGGCATCTATGCGGGCTTGACAAGAGTGACGGAGCGGTTTTTTGCAGGAGATACGGACAGTGAGCTGATGATGAAAAGAATGCCGGCTGATTCTCTTAAGGCTCTCTCCGGCGAGCCAGGGAGCTTTAAATCATGATAAAAGTTTTACCCGAAGCAGGTTTATGGCTTGCGAAACAGTCTCAGCTGCCTGCTTGTTCCGAAGAGGGGTATCATCGAGAGCAGAAACTCCTTGAGAGAAATTTTCAGGTAGCGGCTGCGCAGAATGGTGATCAAGGGCAAATAGACGCAGATCATCAACGCCATGTGCTCCGTGGAGTTAAACCATTGCACCTGAAACCAGCGGTCGATCAGCAGCAGGATTAGACCGGTAAAAAAGGGGGCGCCGAACACCATGAACAAAAACAGATTGCGGTTCATAAGGCAAACCCTTTCACACTTGGTGATCATCTTGCCAAACGGGATGTCGGCATGTAAAACTAGAACCACGATTCCACCTGCTTAGCCAGGCAATTGCCTGTAATAGCTGCTGCACACTGAGCGCCAAAAGCCATACAGGCTAATCCGAAAGAAGGTGTATCGCTCATTTGTTCAAACCAACCCTTGACGCACTGGTTGAAAATGCTTAGCGCTTGAACGGCGTTAGGCGAGGCTTTGGCTAAGCTGGCCGACAAACAATCGTCTGCAATTTTGTGGCTGATGATTTTCTTGTTTTTCACCTCATAGGTCAAGAAAATTTGGCCCTCAACGGTTCTAAGGTTGTTGCGAAAATGATTCTTGCCAAGCTTGCAAATTTCATTGACGACGAAAAACGGCAACACCTCATCGTTGCGCAAAAACCCAAATAGGGCTACATTCAAAGAACGGGAGTTGTGCAGCTTTTCAATGACGACGATCTGAATATTCGATTCCGATAGAGGGACCAGGTAGGCGTGCTCAAAATCAAACAGAGCATCCTCTGAAATATACTGCATCGGAGTGGTTTTTTCAATTAATTTTTTCAAAGCTGATCTCGTTTGACCCTTCAAGCCCGCGTCGGGAATTCTGGAAAGATTCGTTTCCTGAAGATTTTGCTCCGAGTTTGCGACGGGAAGCGAGTCTTGGTTGCACCCGCAGATGGCCAGCAGAAGAAAAAGGATGCTCACCATACAGTTTTTACAGTCAAGGATTTTCATGGTCGATCTCCCCTTAATAACTTTTATAATAATGAATTAGACCGCTGTTTGCTGTGGGTGATCTGTGCGGCCGCTAGGGACCGAGATCGGTGTTGTATTTTTCCAGGTGCATGGTCCTTTCCCATGAAAAACCGAACCAATAAAAGGGGCAAACGCAGAGCGGCGACCGGATGGCATTGGAGAATAACGCCGGGGATCCTGTTCAGTTACGTCTGTATCATGGCGTTTGCCCATATTTATACAAACCTTGTGATTCCGTCAAGGGACAAAATCGCCACAGCGGGATTTATATTGCCGAAGTTCTTGACGTGCACAAGATCACAGCCGGTTCCAGGATTAACATTTATTAAACCAAAGGCAGCAAGGGATTCCATTTCGGCAAACGCGGCCGGCCACACGGCGCCTGCGTAGCTCATTGAGCCCATCAGCAAGCCATTGCGGTCGAAGAAGAGACCCAGTGTCGTGACCAGATCAATGGTCAGCGAGCATAGTCCAGGACAGTCCATGCCGTTAATTCCTGCCGGTCTCTTCGCCACGAGTTCTGCCTGGTAAGAGAAATGGAAAGGTTTATGGGCACGGGT